>CAIPPE010000151.1 GCA_903866825.1 uncultured Methylococcaceae bacterium | reverse complement strand
TATTGATGTTGCAAGCGGGAATCCTATAAAATTACCAGCAACTCCAACTAAAAAACATACTATGAAAAACATATTATTTCCTTCTTTCTTTATATAGAAAATATAATATTGAGGATCAGGATAGAATTGATGATAATGGTAATATTATAAAGAAGGAAGCAAATGAAAAAGAAATTGGAAACAAGTAATCAAGAACTTATTGAGTTAATAACAATTAGGAATTATATTGCAACGGTAATGAATTCTTGTTGCAAACATATAACTACGGGAGATATAAACGATCTTTTTATAAAGCTTGTTGAAGTGGATACAAAGGCAATGCAAATGATAAAGGATATGAAGGTATGATATCAAATATATTAGAAAGCGGATTTTATACATTAAAGAATGAAAAATGGCTTAATGATCAACGGACTGCTGGCAAAGTTCTTGCTGGAGCTATGAGACAAATGGAAATGATGTTGGCTCCAGGCATATCAACAAAAAGAATAAATGATATTGGGGAAGAGTATATAAGAAGTCAAGAGGGATGCATACCAACTTTTAAGGGGTATTTGGGCTTTCCGGAAGCTGTCTGTTGCAGCATAAACAAAAATATTGTGCATGGAATTCCAAAAGAAACTGATATTATTAAAGATGGTGATATTATAAAGTTGGATTGTGGTGTTACTTATAACGGAGCAATTGCCGATATGGCAAGAACGTTTGCTGTTGGAGATATACCTATTAAATATAAATTGTTAATAGAGTGCTGTAAAAAAGCGCTTTTTAATTCAATAGATTATTTAAACAAAAATACCAATGCAAGATTAGGAGATATTGGATATATTATAAAAAAAACAGCAGACTCAATCGGTGCGTCGGTTATTACAGAACTAACTGGACATGGAATTTCTGAAAATTTACCGCATGCATACCCTATTATTAATAATATAGGAGAAAAAGACAAAGGTTTAAGGTTGTATCAAGGGATGACATTTGCTATCGAGCCAATGTTAAACTATGGTAGTAATAAAATAAAGCTTGAAAATGATAATTGGACAATATCGTTAATGGATATTGGCGTTCATGAAGAAGATACAATATTTATACATTCGGATAGAGTTGAAGTAATTACAAATTAGGACAAAATGAAAAGAATTATAAAACCAGAAGTATTATCATCAAAGACTCCATACAAAAATAAGTATTTTTCTGTTAGAGAAGATAGGTATTTATTGAAAAACCGCAAAGAAGATGGCGAATTAGAAACCGTTGAAAAAGATTATTTCTTTGTTGATGGTGATAATATAGTTGTTGGTATAGTAACTGATGGGGACAAGATATTATTGGTAAATCAATTTCGTTTGGCTACTGGTGGCTTTTTTAATGAATTCGTCGCTGGAATATTAGAAGACGATGTAGAGCCTGAAGAATGTATGAAAAACGAATTGATTGAAGAAGCTGGCATTGAGGCGAAGAAAGTTGAATTGATTGGGGAGGCTAATGTGTCAGTTGGTAAGACAAATCAAAAGGCATATGTATTTGTTATTGACGAGTTTATAGATAAGGGCAAAAATGAACTGGAAGAATTTGAAAGATATATGAATTTGACACGCAAATGGGTAAATATAAATGATTTCAAGACAATGATAGCCAATGGCAAAATTAAAGATTTTGTGACATTAGGAAGTTGGGCGATATATCAGAACAAGAAAGGCTAAGATAAATGGAAAAAGGTTTTACGATAAATGTATTAGATCACGGACATGTGTCTTATATTGATAGTATTGGCGATGATAATAGTATTTGTGATGCGGCAAGAACATCTACAAATTCCAAAAAAAATAATAATGCTGGATTAATTGATTATCTAATAAGACATAGGCACACATCACCTTTTGAATTTGTTGAGATTATTTTTAAAATTAAATGTCCTATATTCTGTATGAGGCAGATAATTAGACATAGAACAGCAAATGTAAATGAAACGAGTTTAAGATATACAGAAGCGCAAGATGACTTTTTTATACCAGACGAAAAGACTATCCGAAAGCAAAGTTTAAAAAATAAGCAGATGACGGATGAATTGTTAGATGATGAAAATCGCGAATATTTCTGTAATGATGTAGAAGAATTGTCTAAATATTCATATGATTTATATAATAAAGCAATAACTAATGGTGTTTGTAGAGAGCAGGCAAGAATACTTTTACCAATAAATCTATATACAGAATTTTATTGGAAGATGGACTTACATAATTTATTCAATTTTCTTAAATTGCGGCTTGACTCGCACGCACAAAAAGAAACTATGTTATATGCTGATGCAATATATAATATATGTAAAAATATTGTGCCGATTACTTGTAAATCATTTGAAGACCATATATTGAATTCAATGTCTTTTTCAAAAACAGAAATTGATGTATTATATTCTCTATTGAAAGATTATAATTTTAACATAGATGAATATAAAAATAGATTGGCTGCGTCGGGGATTGAAGGTGGTAGATTGTTAGAGTGTATTGAAAAAATTAAACTATAAAGGAAAGAACAGTGAAGACATTAGGTGATGACATATTCGATCCAAAGATTTTGGATAGAGCAAGAGGCTGCTTGCTTGGGCAATTTATTGGTGATGCATTTGGCAGTCAAGTTGAATTTATGACCGCCAATATGATTAAACAAAAATATCCAAATGGTTTAACTAAAATGGCAAATGGTGGCAGACATAATTCATTAGCTGGAGAGCTGACAGATGATTCTGAAATGTGCCTTTGTTTAATTGATGCTTGTTTAAAATCTAAAACATATAATTTAATTGAAACATTAAAAAATTATGTTCATTGGCTTAATACAGGACCAACCGATATAGGAACAACTACATTGGGGGCGTTAGAAGAAGCGCGTGAAGTTTTAATAAAATATGATGATAATAAAGCAGTGTTATCATTTATTAAAAATAAACCAGAGTCGCCAAGCCAAGCTAATGGTGCATTGATGCGTATTTCTCCATTGGCAATATTTGGATTGAATTGTGATACGGATATATTAGTTAAATGGGCAATAGAAGATGCTCATCTTACTCACGTTAATAAAGTTTGTTATGATGCAAACGCTGTATATGTAATAGCTTTACAAACGGCGATTAATACTGGTGACCCACAACTGGCTTATAATAAATCTGTCAAATGGGCGGCTGATAATAATTGTTCCAAATCTATATTGGATACAATAATAAAAGCTGAAACAGAATTGCCAACTGAATATTATAAACAAATGGGATGGGTATTGATTGCGCTGCAAAACGCATTTCATTATTTGTGTAATCCAGTATCATTTGAAGAAGTAATTATAAAAACAGCACACGCGTCTGGAGATACAGATACCAATTGCTGTATTGCTGGTGCCTTAATTGGTGCAATAAAAGGAGCCTCCACATTTCCAGAAGAATGGATTGAAACGGTATTAAATTGTAAGCCAGACAAAAGTAATCCAATTTGCAAAAAGCCAAGACCAAAAGAATTTTGGGCAAATAATGCTTTAGATATGGTTGATAAATTATTGGCAATTGGTTATATGGCGTCACAAAAGGAGAAATAAAATGACAATTCCAATGGACCCGGCAGAACGTGATAAATACTTTATTCAGCAAATACAAGCTGGTAACTATAAACACCATTAAATGTTTGCAAATCATCTATTTCTGGTTGTCTAATTGGATTTGTCATATAAATACCCCATACAATAATTTACATATATATATTATTTTATTGTGAGGTTTGGATATTATATTTAGATAACCGTTTTTTCATAATCTCAAATGCTTGTGGATTATTATCAATCATTATAAATTGTCTATTCAATTCACCACAAGCTTCTCCAAGAGAACCAGCGCCTGCAAATGGATCTAAAACCAAATCTCCAGGATTAGACGAAACTTCAATAAATGGTTTTAAAATTGCAATAGGTTTCTGTGTAGCATACCCTTGTTTTTCCTTTGAATTTGTTCCAACAATGGTATGCCAAAATACAGATTTAACTATTTTACCCTTTGCCGCTTTTTCTTTACCAGCCAATCCTGGAGCAAGATATGGAATTCTTGGTATTGCATCAAAATTAAATGTATAATGTTTTTTATTTTTAACATAGAACAATATATTATTATGTTTATTTGTCCAATTATTACGAGAAATTCCTCCGAAATCGAAACTCCAAATTAATTCGCTGCGAAAATTATCTCTACCAAAGATTTCATCAAGCATTACTTTTACATAAGCACATTCTCTATAATCAATATGCAAATAAAAACTTCCAGTGTCTTTCAAAACTCTATAAACTTCAATCATCCTTGGTCTTAAGAACTTTATATAATCATCAAAGTTATCATTGTAAGACCCATACTGCCCGGTGGTATTTCTTGAATAACGATTACCACCAAACCCTTCAAGCCCAGTTTCTGAAATTTCCGCTTTGATCTTATTGCGCTTCTGAACTTTTTTACTATTGAAAGGAACATCCGTATAAATAAGATCCACATAGCCATCTGGAATTGTCTTTAAATATTCTAAATTGTCCGCAAGGATTATTTTATTCATAATCCAATATGATTTAATTAATAGAAATTAGACGGGTTGCCTCAATATATTCAAAATTCCTTCTTCAGATATTAATGGCGCCAATTCTGGACTAGTAAGAACATCAGTAATAGTCATCAGATTACCATCAACTGTTGCAGAGCCACCCAAAAATACTGCCTGTTGCGAGTAATCCTGATGTAGGTTATTGTGCGCTCCAGCCTTACCTTGTATTACATATAGATTTGTTGGCGAAGCGGTAGCGTAACCTTTTATTTGTTCCCACATAGGAGTTTTAATATACCAGCCATAATTAAAAGCTTTATCTGGTTTTATATTATTACTTAATACCCAAAACTTCCCCGTATTAGAAATAAGCTTTCCATCTAATGATATACCAGGAAATTGTTTAGCAATTTCTTTATCTATTTTCATACTCTGATCTACCAAAACATCTGAAGCGTTTGATATGGGTCTTGGTAATGGGTCTATTGTAATATCAGACTGCAATTGTCGCAAGTCCATTGCTTTACAAGTTGGTAAAGATGCATTTAAAATATCAGCAATAATTTGTTGGGTATGTGCCGACACAGTTATGATTATACCATTAACCCTCAATGGGGAAGCCGATACATAAAAAGTTGCGCTATGTTTATCATTTGTGGATGTTATAGGCAACCAATCGTGCTCAAAATTTCCATTTGTTATATTTTGAATAAAATACTTATCTCGTTCTGTCGGGTCTATTGGTATAGTCATTTTGCCTTTATTGTCATTATTTCCTTAAGTTTTCTTTTAAAGTTAGAGCAACTCTCCTGCTGTGGGATCAAGTACGCCCACGAAATGTTCAAGCACGACGTGTCTGTCATTCGGATCGTACATCAGAACCTTGTCGCCATTGATGAGTTGCAGGCACATCGCCTTGCTCGTGACGTACGTCAGGTCTGCACCAGGATTCGTCCCACCGCCGCCCGCCGTCGAGACGAGCGTGTAGTTCGTATAAACCCCGCCCTTGATCCAGAGCGTGAACTGCCCATCGGACGGTCGCCGGTTGATCACGATCTCGTAGAGCGTGTCGACTGTGATGTAACCGGTCGCGGAGTACATGACGTTGGCGGCGACTGCCCCGGCCGTCATCACGATCAATTGGATGCGCCCAGCCGCAGACAGGCAAATCCCATAGCCGTTGGGTCCAGACGCGCCGAACGATAGCGCGTTGTCCGCGATGAAGCCGAGCACCAGGGGGTTGATCTGATGCGAGCACAGGAAGAAGCGCCATGTGCCGAACGCATCGGGCTGCGGGGCTTGGTAGACCCATTCAGCGGTGTTGTTCGTGGTGATCCATCGCTTGCCGTCCGCTGTCTCGCTGCACACGTTGGTGCCCGCGCCGCTCGCGAGCCTCCACGGGCCGAGGTAGCCGCCCACCGGAACGGTCGCCAGGGACACCGGCACGTCCTCGAACGTCTCGCGCAAGGTCAGGCGTTGGGCACCGGTTGCTAGATAGACAGCTCGAACCTGCGCCGCAGACAAGGCACTGGTTCTGAGCCGCATGTCAAGCTTCGTTCCTGGTTCGTTAAGTCCAGCGACATAACCAGCATAAAAGGGCTGCAATGTATTCGATGTAGTAGCAGGGATTGTCCCCGAAAAGCTCAGCGTGACAGGCTGCCCATCAACATAAACCTGAAGCCTACCCGCGTTCCCTACTCCAGTTCCATTGAATACAACCGCTAGATGTTGCTTCTGCCCAGCCCTTAATACGGTAGCTGAAGTGGTTCCTGAAGCAGTAGTTCCGTTGGATAGAAAAACAGTAATTGTGGAAGTAGTGGCTGATGAAGAGACGTAGATCGCGAAATTGTCTGTTGAATCTAGCCAGTTAATGTGCGTGTAGACTGCGCCTACCAAAGTCGATGACCATAAGAACCATCCGTCGAGCGTGAATGTGCCAACTCTGAAGAGCTGAGTAACATTCCCGAAGTTTATGCTATCATTGAGCCCACATACCAATCCCTGTTCATTTGGTCCAGGAGAAGGTATACCAGCAATCGTTCCTGCATAATTACTCGGACTGTTGTCGCGGATCTTGCCATCGGATCGGCGTACGAAGTCGGTGTCGAGCACGATCCCTTGCGCCGTGTACCAAGAGTCTTCGCGAGCCTGCTCGTAGTAGACGAAATTTCTACGAGGTAGGTCGGGGGAGGCGCCCTCCGCGACGTACTCATCCCAAAGGCGAGCATGCTCCGCTGGCGTCAGATTGCGCACGACTTCGATGACGCGGGTGATGGGAGCGCCAAGCGGCGTGCCGCCGCTCGAATAGTTGCCAATGTTCAATGCAACGTTGGTGCTGTTGATCGTGGTGTTCGCGGACCCATTGATCGCGAACGCCCCGTCCGCGTACAGCTTCGCTGGCGACCCGTTTGTGATCGAGAACACCAGCATCCGAGCCGCTGACAGGTACGTAAACTGCGCCGAATTGACTCCGTCGTAGAGACCATAGCCAGACGCAGCGCTGATTCGATAAATGTCGTAGGACGTACTCGCTGCACGCTTCGATACGAGACGCGAGTTGTCGGGCAGGTTCCACAGGTTGCCGATGATGATGATCTCAGCCGAGCCCGTCGCCAGCCGATTCGCAACCGTGTCGGGGAACGATAGGATGCCGGTTCCGGTGCACACGATGCCGTTCTGCGCCTTCGGTCCCTTGCCCCAAGCGACCGACGAGCCGGAAGCCGTCGCGGCATTGCCCGAGACGCGATCGATGAGCGTGCCCATCTGGAACCGAGCATCGAGGGCGAGTTGCCCGGTGTCGTACAGGTCGTTAATGAGCGTGTTTCCCATGGTTGCCTCCTAGAACAAGCTGATGATCGCCTGGTCGCGGTCGCAGATGGCGCGGATCTGGGTGGGAGTCAGAGCGTACGGATAGATGCGAACGGCGAACACGTTGGAGTTGTTGATCGACGAGAACACGCCGTCGCCGCCGATGAACAACCCTAGCCGTGACGACGGGCCAGAAGCCGCAGTCGGTACACCAACCATTCTGCCGTCCAGATACAGCTTGCACAGCGAGCCGTCGTTCGTCGCGGCCAGGAAATGGATGCCGGGGGTGAGAATACTGCCGGCGTTGATCACGGGTGAGCTGCTGCCCCAGTACAGGTAGTAGTGTGGGCCAAGCTGACTGAACAGACAGCCGGTCGAGTATACCCCAGGCGCCGCAGCCTGCTCGATAACCACGTGTGTCGCGACCTGACTGATGGTCAGCGGGGAGAAGTAGACGCACGCGTACAGGGTACCCTGGTTGCCCAACGCGGGGAAGGTGGAGTGACGCAGGTATTGGGTGTTGCCCGTTCCGAAGGTCACCCCCCTGCGCCCGCCGCCTAAAAGCGAGGGATACGTGGCCGGGGTTACGCCGTCGCCGCACTGCACAGTCCCGAGCAAGCTGCCTCGATTGCTCGTCACCATATTGCCCGAGCCATCGACGAAGATGCTCGTGAGGGGTAGATCAATCAGCGCGGTCACGGTCCACCTCCAAAAGCTTTGGCATATGTTTGATTATTATAATCATCTAAAACTTCTTGTGCAGACCAAGCTGTATTATATAAGCGTACATTTCGTAAAACAACATCTGTATTTGGAGCTGAAACGCCAGTATCATATGCATTAAAAATACTTATTGGAAGCCCCAATGGTAATATTGAGGTAGAAAGTGTGCCGATAATTGATGTTCCAGGCGCAGCGCCATTTAGATACCACACACCGCGATTTGCCGCAGCTTGTGTTCCATCATAAACCGCACAAGCAAAATAATCAGTTGAAGCAGTAATATTATTTGTTGTATAAAAATAATTGACTGCCCCATTTACATAAAATACCAAAAGCGCATTTGAAGTTTGAATAAACCATTGACAAGATGAAAATGCATTATTTGTATTACAAATATAATTTCGAGAAACGTTTAATGTAGCAGAACTTGTAAAACGAAAAATCAACGTAAGTTTTTGCGCATTATTAGATAATCCTTCAGTTCCTTTATATACTATATTATCTGTAGTACCAACTCGCATTAGGCTTCCGCCTTGATAACTACCAACTGTACAGCCAGCAATAGTTCCACCTCTGGATTGTACAGCTTGTCTGGTGAAAAAATTTTCTCCAAAAATAAGGTTATCAGTATTAACTCTTGAAAATTCTATTTTCATAATGCAAAGCCTCTTCGCGCACCATAATTATATGGCGCACATATGGTTTGTGTGTAAAGACCAACAACATTACATACTTCAAGTTGTGCTCCAAATATATATAATGTACCAGTACCATCGCCAGTATAACTAGTAGCACCTCCAGAACAAATATAATTACGAATAATGCCAGAAGTTCCTTGTGTATAACGAATCCAACAACGATACCAACCAGATAAACTCATAGCTACAATGCCGCCTGCTAATGGATTACCACTAAGTACTGTTGTAGTTAAAGCACCCAAATCAAATAATGTTACGGTTGTCCCTTGATTTGGCGCAAGAGCAATTTGTGATTTTGTTCCAGCTTTAACATAAAGGCTATAAACACACGTATGGTTGGCAAAAGATTGGGCAATACCAGCCCCATAAAAATGATGTGCAGTAGAGCCACCGTCACTAGAGTCCGTTATTGTATAAGCAGTTTTTGATCCATCAATTGGATTTATAGTAGAATTAGCCGTTAGCGTTGTATTTGATGTGCCCCACCATGTTCCATTATTAAATGCTTCACTATATAGAAAAAGATTTTGTTTGTCTGGAATTACATTAAAAATTAAACCATATGGAGCAGATGTGACGCTTGTTGTAGTATAGTCGCCCTCCCAGTTTCCTTGAACAAGTTGTGCTCCGTATAGTATAGTAGTGCCTGTACCATCGCCTTGGTAATGTATTGTACCACTAGAGCACATCATAAAATATGGCGTAAAACTAGCACCAGCAATAAATGAAATTGAAGTGCGATACCATCCGGTTGCTCCAGATACGGGCACAATTCTCCAAAATACGCAAGATATTGGAACAGCGCCAGCTAGGGTAGTTCCGGCAGAAAGATCGAATGTCATAGCGGCGCCACATACAGATTCTCCTATACATAATTGTGATTTTGTGCCTGCTTTGGCATATACGCTCAATGTGTAGAGCTTACCCGACTGACAATTGTTGGCTGCTACATTTTGCTGAGCATCATGATACTGAGCAGAAACATCATTGGTGTCAACTAGTGTATCAGCATCAACAGCTCCAGTAAGAGGATTTGCAGTTGTATTAGCATTAACGGTGGCGTGTGCTAAACTCCAAGAATCAATCTGTGCACTATATGTTAGACAATTTTGTGTTGTTCGCGACATTATGCGATCCTCCTACGCATAGGCGCGGTTGGCGACCAGACTCCATTCGTAATGGTGCCGTTGTCGCCCGTCACGCTGCTATCGATCGCTACTGTACCAGACCCCTCTTGTAGCTTATAGCGACGGATCAGATTGATTGTTGGGGTAATGCCAAAGCGATGCATCTGATAAAATTCGTTGGCGGTAAGCTCTCGACTCCATAGGCAGGAATCAGCGACGGAACCACCTATAGGCGTATTTCCCACACCAATGTTGCCAAAGAAGAATGGACCATTAGCAACAGCAAACGTGCCAGGAGAACCTTGTCCCACAAGCGCACCATCAAGATATAGATGTACAAGTCCGGCAGCAGACACACTCATACCAAAATGCTGCCAACGCCCTACTTGCAAAATTCCAGCCGTCGAATACACGTAGCCCGTACCCTCAAGCGATACGCATATTTTGCCACTTGTGTAACTTCCCAAAGCAACCGAATGTCCAAGTCCACCAGAAGTTCCAAGCATTAAACCCCAACAGTACCCCGTAGGGACTTGAAATATCTGGAACCAACTCGTCATTGAAAAAGCGGCTGTACCAGTAATGCCTGTGTTGCTGTTCGACTGCATACTTGCACTAGTCGCATTTATTACCACGCTCGTGTTTAAATTCCTTAATACTGGTGCCAGTTTATTTGCGCTTTGTAAGCTCCACGCGCCCGACGTGATGGCACCATTATCACCCGTTGCAGAGATATCGGTTGCTACCGTTCCTTGTCCTTCATCGAGTGGGTAGCGACGGATCAGGTTGGTTGTAGGTACGACACCAAACTTTGCCATCTGATAAACCTCAGTAGCGGTGAGAGCGCGCGACCAGAGACAGGCATCATTAACAAAACAGTAGGCGCCACCACTGTTTCCAACAACAAATGGCGCATTTCCAAGATTGACTGCACCACCAAACGTTGTTGAAAGCGCTAACTCTCCGTTAATGTAGAGCGCAAAAGCTTGAGACCCGGAATAAATAAGAGTCATATGAAACCATTTTTCTAAAGGAACAGTCAAGGTAGAATATTTATCGACAACACCAACAAGTAGAGCGTCTGCCACAGTCGATAATCCTGCGGTAATTAAAGCATTTAGCCATATTCCTGTCCCAGCTCCAGCTGTTCCGACTTTGGCAATAGTATTGTACGTATATGATGCGATACGAAGAAAACACCAACTGCTAGTAGTAAAAGGCACATCCCCAGATAATCCAGTGTTTGCGCCAGACGTGACGTAAGAAGCGCCATTTAAGTATAGACTTGCCTTGTAATCTCTCATCTTGACACCCGTTCTTTGGTGGGAGAACTTGGACTCCAATAAATATTTGATAAGCTACTTATTGTTCCATTATGACCGCTTACTGTATCAGTTACAGTTGTTCCGGTCATATCGTCCATATTCCACGAAGATACAAGCCCAGTTGAAATTACTACGCCTTGATAACGTTGAAGAACTTCAGTGGCAAGGATTGCACGATTATAGATGCGAATTCCGCACATGTTACCTAACAATTCATAGCTTGAGCCAGAATATGCGCCAAAATATAGAGAGGGATTGCCGCCCCAGGTAAGTGACTTATTGGCAGCCGATACGGTTAGCATGTTGCCGCCATCAATGTAGATATAAACCCCCGCTGCGCCCCAGGTTAACACTAAGTGATGCCATCCCCACGCCCAACTCAATGGAGTTGCGGTATAACCAAATGCTACGACACCTACTCCTGCTGAGACGCCGATCTTGCCGCTATCGGTAGCTGTGCTGTGACACATAAACTCTATTGTGTCAGTGCCGTTCTTCAAGCACATAAGATCATTATAATGTCCGCCATCAGTAAGATGTCCAATTTGTGCCCAGCATTCGAATGTTCCGGCAGCTGTATTAAAGTCAGCGTTTGCCGGTACCGACACATTGGCTCCGCTAGCTCGCGTGAAGTACAGGCTTCCTTTCATTCTTCGTAATGCAAGCCTAGTACTCATTAACTACCTACTGTAGATGAATTATCAGTTTCTTCTGAAGTTACTGTAATAACCGGAGTTTCATTATCTGTTTTTAATACTCCGCCACCAATCGTCACACTTGCCGCAGTGGAATTCATCATAGCAAAAGCATTTGCTCTAGCCGTAATAGCGTCATCTGTTGTCATTACTGCCGTTTGCCCAATAACTGTCGATGGATCAAGTAAAGTCCCAATGTTTGCTGTCGCTGTAATATTGTCTAATGTAGGACGAAACATATCAGACAAATAAGCAATTAATAAATCTTTATTAATACATAATGACGGATCTAATCCATTTATAGTTAAGGCTGGAATTAATTGCGTTATTCCATCATCTGCAAGAACATATGCAGTTACAGTTCTATTATTTGAATCAAATGCTATTATATTAATATTCATATTTTACCCCTTAAAAGATTTGGACCCCTGCTTTTGATGCTCTGCCAGCAAGATATTTAACAACACGTATTCTTTCTGTTTGTGATAAGACTCTATTATAAGCGATTACACCATAAATATCTGCTGTTACTGCATATGTTGATGTTCCACCACCAACCGTCCCAACTGTAATTCCGCCTGCAGCAGTTGTTCCTACAGAACCAGCATTAAGCGCTCCACCATCTCTTGCTAATGCGCTATTTGAGCTTCCACCATTGGCTATAAATTCATAAACATGTGCAGATCCATCAATATAGCTTAATACGTTATATCCAGCAGCTGTCGAATAACAAGCCAACGTTGTCGTCCCAGAACAATAAAGAGCCATTGAGTTTGTAGTATTTCCATCAACTAAATACGTACTATCTGCACCAGTCCAAGTTGCAGCAATAAAAATGTGTTCTGGTTGTGGATATGTAAAGGTTGCTTTAATATATTGGTTTGATGCATGCGCAAATCGTAATAATCCGCCGGTTCCACCAGCAACCCACAATGGCTGATTTGCCGCCGTTGCTTGAAGAAGATGATTTGTATTGCCTGATAAATCTGTTAATTGTGCACAGTAAAGAGGGGTAACGGTTACATCGTCATATTGCACAAGTTTACCAGATGACAATGTAATAGCTCCAAGCCATAATGATGTGCCGCCAGAAGCAACAGTAAACGAAAATTGTTGCCAGCCTAAAGTTGCAGTCCCGGTCCAAGCAGTAATACCGCCCGTCCATATTCTTGGTGTTGAATAGCCATCACTATATGCCCATCCTTGAATTAAATAGCTATTTCCTGTGGCAAGTTCAGTTTGAGTTAATGCGCCATTAGTATCTGAACCGTCATATAATACCTGTCCAACATATGATCCTGCTCCACCTGGACGAGTTCCAGATTGTCGTGAAATAGTTGCTTGCCAGTTCGACCAGCCAGCAGGACCAGCGGCACCTTCAAAATTTCCATTTGTTGTTGGGTCTGTTTGATATGTTATACTTCCAGAAATTCCAGTATTATCTGGCACACCCCAATAAACAAGATTTTTTATTGTCTTGGGGTTAAATGTTCTTCTAATTGCTCTGCCAGTTTTCACAATATTTACCTATATAGTATGGTCATATTTGCCGTTGATGTCGTAACGATTGTTAATCCAGTATTAAATTTTATTGATTTATTCAAAAGTGAAACCGGAACAACACCAAGATCTGCTATTTGTGTTGATATTGCTGGTGCGGCTGCGCCAAAAATATATGGTGAAGCGGCACTTGTATTATCATAAACAGTAACACCAGAACCATCGACAGCCTTAGTTATTATAATATCATATAAGATACCAGGACCAGATTTTACTATATATGTATTTGCGGTAGTTATAACATAGTATGTAGCACCATCTGCACATGTCATAACATCATTATCCAAATCTTCACCAGCTAATTTAGTCGCCAGTGATACTTTTAGATTTCTCAAAATATCAGTTAGAAGTTTGGCTTTTGCGTTATCTGATAATGCTGTTAATAATGTAGCATCTGCCGAATACATTGCTCCAACGGCAAGTGGGTCTTCAGTTTGTGTATTGCCATCTGATGTAACGCCTTGATTTCTCTCTGGTGATTCCATTTAATCCTCGCTCTTTAAACTATATTTCTTTATTGCCTTAACAATTGTGGGGATACTACAATTATATTTTTTACTAAGTTGTTTTTGTGTAAAATTACCTGCCTGATATTTTATTGCAATTTCTTTTTCTTGATTTTTTGTAAATAATTTTCTTGGTGATTCGCCCATTTTAATTCCTTTATTCCAGGGAATAAGTCCTTTTTTAAATTCTGTACTTAATGAATAATGAATTCCTTTTTTAAATGCTCCTACAGAATTATTATGTTGTCCTTTATGGGCTTCAGAAAGTTTCTGACAAAATTCTTCAGACATTATAAGCCCTTTATTCTATCCAGCTTGTCCTTTATGAACTTCGGACATATGTTGGCGATATTCATCAGACTTCCAGGCTTCTAATTTTATTTGTGATTGCTTATTTTTAGTTTCTTTTGAGACTTTTCCAACGCCACTACCGCCAGGGCTAATATTATATCCAATTTTATTATCTGTTGAATTAAATTTTTCAATCCACCATATTTCCGCTTTATCTAAGTCTTCTTTTGTTTTTGCTGTGTCTATAATTGAAAATTTAAAATTTTCAAATCCATATTTAGTCATAGCTTTTGCAA
Source organism: uncultured Methylococcaceae bacterium (assembly GCA_903866825.1). Taxonomy (GTDB): domain Bacteria; phylum Pseudomonadota; class Gammaproteobacteria; order Methylococcales; family Methylomonadaceae; genus Methylobacter_C. The sequence continues at coordinate 5,434 of CAIPPE010000151.1, read as the reverse complement.
TAACAGTTTTACAAGTAAGATTTTTTCTTTTACACGAAGCTACATATGATTTATGTGAAGCTATCCTTTTTTTAAGATCTCTTGTAGTCTGTCCAATATAGATTTTATTATTAATTGTGTTTTTTATAAGATAGATTAACATATTAATATACCTTTCTTGCATACATTACCCAGGTATTATCAGTCGCGCCTGCTGCGGCTGTAATTACCTGGATTTGTACATATTTAACAAAAACATTCACTGGTTTATTTATAAAATATGCTGCAGTAACGGTACCAGCAGCTATTGATACACCGGAGGTACCACACCAATCTAAAGTCATATCATTATAGTTACAGCTCGCGGGCGCAGTTCCGTCATCTTGATTTGACGCTAAAATTTTAATAGTTTTAGCATTAGTACCAGCTGTTGAATATAATTGTAAACTAAAACCGTGATATCCGAACATATCCAAATAATATGATGTAGTAACGCCACCAGCAACAGCTGTAGCATTTGAACAGTCCTGTAAAATTGATCTACTTGCATCGCTATATACTAGAGCAACTCTCATAGATTGTGTTGATGGGTCATAAGCTTTATCTTGAGCCACCCAATCTACGGCAACAGTGTTTGTGCTTGCTGGAAGTGGAACTGTATAACCATCAGTACAATATACTGTAATGGTAGTTGATGATATTGTTAAAACGGCGTTAATTCCTTGCTCCCAAATATATGGTTTGGTATATTGGTCAAAGAAAGCATAAACTCTACGCAATTGTGAAGAAACGATTGTTGGTCCGGTAAAAGTAAGAGTGGTAGTACTTGCCCAAGTAGCAGTAGCATCTCCACGTAATGTACTATAGTTTCCAACAAATGAACCCGGAGCAAGGTTGTAAACATCTAAAGCATTTGTGGTATCGACAGTTACCGTGCCAATATTTGCTGTTATTGACGCTGCAACCTCTAAATAGCCATCTGGTGTAAATGTAAAAGGATATCGAAGGTCTATATCGCCTTGTCGTCCTTGTAGGAAGCCGCATTTAGCCCAAAAATCTATTTGTGCCTGGGTTGCTCCTATCTGCTGGAAGCAGCCCATTCCAAGAACCGCTATAAGTTTTCCTTGTAATTGATTATATAATTCGCCATTCATTAATGAAGAAACAATTTGCGCATTTGTTGCAATGGCTGTTAAATCAAATGATGAATAGGAATCCATCGTTGTTCCAAGAACATAAAGAGGATAAGGTGATAAATTTTTTACTGTAAATGCCATGATGTTGCACCTAATTTGTATAGAACTAACATAGATGCAACATTATTATTATAAAACTAACAAAACTTGGCATTATCTAATATAATAGAAGATTGTATTATAAAAGGAGAAAAATGAGCAAATTAAATATAGAAATAGATTTTGATCCAGCACCAAGTACAGCAACGACAATAGTTAAAATTGATGGCGAAGCAATTGGAATTATACAGGCACTTTCTTTGAATGTTGCAGTAGATACTGATTTACCGGCAGTTTCTATAACCTTACCATATGATAGCGAATATGAATTCAGCAAAGAATTAAAACAAATAATGTTTGAAAATGAAGCTAAAATAAGAAAATTATCGACATATGTTAAAATATCATATTCAAATAGCTATTTTAAAAATTAGATGTGAATTAGGCTTAATTTGGAAAGTTTTGGCTAAAAAATATCACTGTTGTGAAAAAATAATAAGTTTAATTTTAGGTAGTTATAACATTACTAGAAAAAGATCAAAAAGAATATATTAATTAATTTTCAACATAAAATTACAAAAACTTCTTACAAATTCTTTTTGCTTTTCATTCTCTGGTCCAGTAGTAATTTGTTTTGCCAATTGTAATATATGTTCTGCATCGTCATTACTTGAAATAACCGAATAAATACAAGCACTTACCATACCCGATCTCCCATGACCCGCAAAACAATGAACTAATATGCTTTTTTCATCCACAAGCATAGCGGCAACCTCATAAACCTGCCCCACAAATTTATAAAAGTCTTCCGGTATGGAATAGTCCATAATATTTCCAAGAATTACCTTGGGGCAAACCGTTTCTTCAATCTTGCCGATATGGGAAAGTTCGGCAGCAAGATTATAAATACAATCAAACTTTAAATCTTTAATTTTTTCTAAATCATCCTTTTTCATTGGACAGGGAGAAACATAAAGTTTGCCGATTTTTGTTGGGAAAAGTTTTGGCTCAAAATTATTCATTGTATAACCTCCAATTTTTATGATAGCATCAAATTATTTCTTGTCAAGCACAATCTTGATAGCAATAAAATTGTATTTTTATATCAAAATAATTATTTTAATAGGAAAAATATGAATAATTTATATCTATCATCAGGGACTGCAATTGACATTGTTGAAAATTTTGCGTATGCTCTTGTTGGAACTAGCAGAATTAAATCATTTGCAGCAAATTTACCAGATGGTATGGATGGAATGTTTGCATATACAGCAACTCCAGATTATGATGATGGAATTAATTTTTGCGTAATTGGTGGTACTGGAATTGGTAGTTATGGACCAGGATATTATAGATTGGGTTCATCAGTAATTGCTTCTTCATTACAAGTTTATAGAAATGGAGTACAAGATCCGGTGGCAAGATCATTAGAATTTGTTGCGCAAACGGCAAATCTTAAAACTGTTTCTACACGAACGCAACTTACTATAAAAGACCCCGGCACCGTGAATGTGTGCGATCCGCCGTACAACGCAGACCCGACCGGCGTGGTGGATAGCACGGCGGCGATTCAGGCGGCGGTGACGGATGGTGCAGTAACGGGCGCAACGCTCGTTTTTCCCGCCGGCACCTACAAGATCACAGCAGCGATGACGATCCCGGCGAATGTGTCGATCCGACCGCTGCCGGGCGCGCTGCTCAATCTAGACGGCACGCACACATTCCGCATTCAGGGCGCAATCGAGGCGGGGCAATGGCAGATATTCTCCGGCGACACGCGCGCGCTGCGGCTGTGCCCGGTGCAGCCTGGAGTCTCGCTGATCTACGAAGTGCAAGACGCTTGGTTCGGCTTGACGCGTGACGAAGTGCCGATCAACAAGGCGATCGTCGCGGTCGCCTCGGACGGATCCGACACGGTGTCGCCACCCATTCGGCTGCGCGCTGGTCCGTACCTGCTCGCGAATCCGATCGTGCCTGCGAATTACGTTGCAGTTATGGGCGCGTCGGACTACTCGACGGCGCTCAACAGCAACACGACTTGCGTAGCGTGGTCGTCGCAGCTCCTTGGCTTTCGCCTGACCGATGTGACGCTCGGAGCCTACGGCGCAGACCCGGCGATCAACGGCACAAACGGGGCGTCGTATTGCAGGCTGGATCGCGTGAGTTTCTACCTGCCCGCAACCGCGCAGATGATGGTGATTCTCGGCGGCGCTGCCGGGACGATCATCAAAAACCAGTTCGAGCGATTGAAGGTTATTGGCGCGTGCAACCCAGGCAGCGGCAACGCGGCAATCAAGCTCGGCGCCTCCGATGATCCGCGTCAGATCGGCGACTACGCCGAGAATATGATCTCGATGTGCGACATCGGGATGGGAGACGTGGGCTCCTACGTGGTTGAGTGTCACGGGATGCTCACCATCTTCGGCGGTACGATGGCGGCCGGCGTTGCGAACGGACGTGTATTCCATTGCACGGGCGGGAGCATCAACACGATCGGCGTGCACATGGAGTACTCCCCCGCGCTCGGGGCGTTCGTGGTCGACCGGGACTCGGACGACTTCCCGAAGGGCGTGATCAAGCTCTCCGACAACCCCTACAAGCTCGATTGGCTCAACGGGTCTACAGACGGGTGCGCGCTTGATCAGCTGATCGACAGTCGCGACGTGCGGACCATCAATTCGAGCGGCGTGGACAACACGCCAAACCTATCGTGTAACCTGCTGAACAACCCTAACTTCATCAACTTCGTCGCGGGCACTGTTGACCAGTGGACTATCAGCAACCCAGGCGGGACCACGACGATCAGCGCAACGGCGCTCCCCGCTGGGTACGTTACAGGCTCGCGCGTGCTTTCGATTCTCAACGCGGCAGGGACTGCCGCATACATTCAGCAGACGATCGACCTTCGCGGGATACCTGACTTCCTCGACGATGGGACGTTTCTGGTCGAGGTCATGCTCAAGGCGCCTGCATCGTATGGCAACAAACCCGGCGTCACCGTTACGACCGAGGGCGGCGACCTCACAATGCTGCAATCGATCTGGGAGCAGACGGCGGCGAGCACGTGGAGTCGCTGCCGGATCATGTGTCGCATGAAGTCGGGCTATCGAGCAGCGGCTACGACATTGACGGTCAAGATCCTGCTCGCCGATCCGGCAGGCACGTGCAATGCGGAAACGTGGCTCGTCGCCTCGCCTGCTCTGCGTGCGATTTCGTATCTGCCGAACGCGAATGATGATGAGCTGCACGTCGCGGCAGTGCCCGCAGACGGAACGCACTGGACTGGCCGGCGAGCGTGGGCATCGCCTCCGGTGTCGGGTCAACCAATGGGATGGATCTGCACCGCCGGGGGAAGCCCCGGCACTTGGAAAGCAATGGGGAACCTAGCATGAGGCTCATTCCTGGCGATCAGTGTGCCCGCGTTTACTCGTATCTCGGGCTCGGCCGTGCACCACGCAGGCTCGGCATAGGCTGCGGTTTGGGGATTGGTGGTGTCAATGCTACGTGGACCCCGTTCGGCTCAACCGGGCTCGTGCATTGGAGCACTCCGAACACGCTCTATGCAGGCATCACCAAGGACGACGGGTCCAATCGCGTTTCGCAAATCACGGACCTGTCGGGTGCGGGAAATCATCTTGTGCAAGCGACCGCGCTACGCCAGCCACTTTGGGTTGCTGGAGGCGCTGGGGGCTACATTCAATTCGACGCCGCCGTGGCGTCGCGTTTCTTGCTGTCCACTGGCGTGTTCACGCTCGCGCGCTGCTATATCGCAGCGTACTACGACGATGCCGCATTCCCCGGCGCGGGCGTCTACGCTGGGCTGATCAGCGATCGTTCCGGTAGCGGATCCGGTCTCCGCATGCTCGGCAACACCGGCACGACCAACTGGTACGCAAGCGCTGCTGGCACGCGATACAAGGACGGCGCGGGACCGTCGAATGATGCGAGCGCTTTGCAGGCATGGCACCTGTATGAATGGCGCAATACGGCTACTCCAATCACTACCGGCATCGCGCTCGGGTGTGACCTGGGCTCGATCTCGTGGCCTTGGAAGGGTCGCGTCGGAGCGATCCGCCGAGCGTGACCGGCATCGAGGTAGTCGCGGTGGCGAACCTGCGAGAAGCCATCGGTCGCGCTGTGGGGGCGGGACCGTCGCTCGCCGGAAACCGGAACAGCCCCGAAGACTCTGCCGATGCCCCGTCCGCAGACCTCATCGGCAC
>CAIPPE010000150.1 GCA_903866825.1 uncultured Methylococcaceae bacterium | reverse complement strand
TGCATGCTGCAGCCTGTCGTCAGTACTGAACAGGCTGTAAATTGTTTATTATTTACCTTTTGTATCAGTAGTGGTGGTAGAGGTTGATTCCTGAGATTTAGTTGGCTGCTCAGGTGAGGCAGGTGTTGTGATGGTTTTGCTGTTGGTAGTGGTAGAAGTCGATGCCTGTTCTTTGTTACAGCCAGCCAATAAGGCCAAAGTCACTAAACCCAACGCTATAATTGCTCTAGTTTTCATTTCAGTATCCTGATAATTTTTTCTTCATTGTTTTTTTTACCCAAGGAGTCATCAGACAGTCTCTTCCTCTGTTGAGGAAATATCCTCTGCATGAGCAAATTTGAAGATGTCCTTAACCTTATCAATCGCAACTCCGTTTTTTGTATGCACAGAAATCAAGGTATTTCCTCCAATGATTTTTCCTTCATATCGTTTGGCTTCATATTCAGGGATACCCAGTCCAATTAAACTGCCGGTTAAGCCTCCCGTGGCTGCACCTACTGCTGCTCCACTCAATGCAGCCATAATAGGTCCAGCCGCAATTAATGGACCTACACCTGGAATAGCTAAAGCGCCAATTCCAGCTAACAAACCAACTACTGCGCCAACACTTAAACCTACTGATCCTCCGATAGCAGCGCCTTCTGGCAGCTTCGTGTGCTTTTCATGTGCAAAATCCTTTGTGGTGGATTTATCAGGAAACAACACAGATATATCATTGTAAGAAAATCCTGCCAACTGCAGGTTAGTAATAATAGTTTCTGTCTGCTGGGTATTTTTCGCGATACAAAAAACTGCTTTAGTCATGATATTCTCCTGGGCCTTTTTTAAGGCGCTATATTTTCAAGTTGGTTGTCTACCTGCACTACGCCTTTGGTTTTCTGGGTAATGTGTTGTAGTTTGATCTTTTCAGCTTCATTGGCAACAGACCCACGCAAAGTGACCAATCCATCACGGGTAATTATTTTTGCATTCTGCGCGTCAATCGAAAGGGCTTTATTTCTAACCACGGCCTGACGTATCCTGGACGTAATTTTGATATCCTTTTTATTCTCTTTTTGGTCTTTGGGTGTTAATGTCGTGTTGCCCTTGTCACGCGCATTGAGTGCGCTATTGTCCAATTCCGAGTTAGCTGCCATGTAGATTATGGCTTGGCGTTCTGCCCGAACAGAACCGGATAGTAATATTAGGCCACACGTCAATGTGCATATAACTAACGATAATCGCTTAGACATACTGATCTCCTTACTATAAAAATGTTATATATCGATAGGTGAGCGGCATACCTAACGAACCTAAAGAGGGCTGTTTTATTGGCCTTCCTGAATACCCATTTTGGTATCGAAGTGTCTTATTGAGCTGTTGGCCTGTAACTGTCGATATGGCTCAACAAAACGGTGGTTTACTTGGTTTTTTTAATATCTTCTTTAAGGTCACCAAAGCTAGCTTTGGTTTTACCCACATTTTTTTCGAGATTTCCTTTCAACTCCAACTTTTCGTCGCCCAATAGGTTGCCGGTAACTTCCTTGACTTTACCTTTGGCTTCTTCGACTCTGCCTTTTACTTGATCTTTATTCATGAGTTTCTCCTGATAATTATTTACTCATAACAACATAGTCATGAATAAAGCGTGGAATGAAGTTCCTTAACGCTGTTTTAAGATATGGATAAAAACCAGGGTAGTCGGTACGGCAGCGAACAAAAGTAATAAAGGACATTGCTTTACGATAAGATGAACAGGTAAAAAAATATTAATTCCATGCGGGATCCGGGAGTTGGTTACACCTACGGTAAAGAGCTGTTTTAATGATTTATGTCATTTGAGGGTAGTCGATTGTTTACACATTTTGGAACTACATTTTGACATATTCACCGCCTTAAAGCAGCCGCTCGCGAAGGTCTCCTGATGGCACATAAATGCCGGTCAGTTTATGGTCAAGTCGTAACCAGATTTCAGATCGTTAGATTGAATTCAGAAGTTCAATTTATTCACATCAGTTAACCTTGTAATTTTATATTTTCAGTGTATTTTAAATGAGCGGATTTAGAATATATCCGCCAAGTTATTATCACAAATATTTTAATACTATCGCGCTATTGTTAACTGATCTGCAGCGTGGATGTTTGCTAATCTCAAAGTTTTCGATTAAAACCGTGATTGGTTGTAAGTAGCCAAAAGAACCCATCGAAAACAATAGGAATCCCAGGAAAGCAAAAGGAACCCATCGATAACAGCTAGATTTCCTGTGAAGCTTGAGAAACCCATCGATAACAGCTAGATTTCCTGGGAAGCATGTGAAACCCATCGATAACAGCTGGATTTCCTATGAAGCTTGTGAAATCCATCGATAACAGCTAGATTTCCTGTGAAGCTTGTGAAATCCATCGATAACAGCTAGATTTCCTGTGAAGCTTGTGAAATCCATCGATAACAGCTAGATTTCCTGTGAAGCTTGAGAAATCTATCGATAACAACTAGATTTTCTGGGAAGCTTGTGAAAACCATCGATAACAGCTAGATTTCCTGGGAAGCTTAAGAAACCCATCGAAAACAACTAGATTCCATGGAAAGCTAAAGGAATCCCAGCAAAAGCGGTTAGAATCCAGGAAAAGCTTAATTAACCCAGTTAAAACAGCAGGATACTTAAATGATCCGCAAAAATAAGTCCAGCTTCTGTCTTGTTCATCATGCTTGTACACATCGTTCTCTGTTTATCCTGTATTGACAGCAGGCAGCTATAACGACTACATTGGTTTCCATAGAATTTATTCAATTGGCGTTTATCACATGACTTCCGTTACTTTCGACACACTAGAATTAGTAGATAAACTTAAATCAGCTGGCATACCACCAGAACAGGCCGAGGCTCAAAATAAGCTAGTAACCAGGGATGATCTTGAGATAGCACTCTCTCTGCTTAAAACAGACTTGGCTGTTTTAAAATGGATGATAGGTATTTTAATAGCCGGTGTTATGTCTATAGTCATCAAGACGTTCTTCTCGTAAGTCACCAACATTAAGAATCAATTGATCGCTGCGTTTTAGATGGATACTGGATCTATGATGGATAATCGTCCTACACTTGGCTTTATAGGCATCGGCTTAATGGGTAAGCCCATGGTTTTGCGTTTGTTAGCGGCGGGTTTTACCGTTAATGTCTGGAACCGCAGTCCTGAGAAGTTATTGCAAGTCAGTGAGGCAGGAGCGCATGGCTGCTCATCACCCGGTCAATTAGTAGAGGCTTCTACTGTCATTTTATTATGTTTATCCGATACTCAAGCCGTTGAATCCGTCATTTACAATGATGTATTGGAATCCGGTTCTGCAGGCAAACTAGTTATAGATTTATCCAGTATCCATCCTGAAAACACCCGTCAATTAGCATCCGTTTTATACGATAAGTGTGGTATGACGTGGGTTGATGCACCGGTATCTGGCGGAGTTTCAGGCGCAGAACAAGGTAATTTGGCTATTATGGCGGGAGGGAGCGATCATGATATTGCCATTGTCCGAGTTGTTTTAGCGCCTCTCTATAAACAACTGACTCACATGGGGCCTGTGGGTAGCGGTCAGGTGACTAAAATTTGTAATCAGATGATTGTCAGTTGTAATGTGCTGGTTATTGCAGAAATGATTGCGTTTGCAAAACAGGCAGGCGTGGCAGCAGAAAAAATACCTGAAGCCTTGGCAGGCGGTTTTGCCGATTCTAAGCCCTTGCAAATAGTAGGGCCAGAGATGGCTTTAGAGAGTTTTGAACCGGTTAAATGGCGGGTTAAAACCTTATTAAAGGATTTGAATATGGCGGTTGATTTAGCGGTTAAGCAAGGCAATGCGATCCCACTGTCCGGCTTGGCGGCTCAATTGATGCAATTACATGGCAGTCACGGTTATTTAGAGCAAGATCCATCGACATTAATTAAATTATTCAATAAAACAGATGCTTAAATTTTCAGCCAACTTAAGTTTATTGTTCAATGAAGTGCCGCTGCTTGAGCGTTTTAAAGTAGCCAGGCAGCAAGGATTTCAGGCAGTTGAGGTGCAATTTCCTTATATACTGCCGGCAGAATCATTAAGAGCCTGTCTTGATGAGCAGCAATTGAAGCTAGTGTTATTTAATGTAGACGCAGATGATTTGCTAGACGGCGGAGAAGGGTTGGCTTGTGTTCCAGAGAAGCAGGAACATTTTCGTCAGGCAGTGACTCAAGCTGTAGCCTATGCAAAAGTATTAAAGCCCGAGTTTATTAATGTGTTGCCGGGACGATGTTTTAATGAATCTCGTCGGCAGGCCTATTTAAAGACGTTTAAAGATAATTTATCTTTTGCCGTTGAAGCGTTTGCGCCCTTGGGGATTAAAACCGTTTTTGAAGCTATCAACGATCAGGATATGCCAGGATTTATGATTAATCATGGGCAGCAAATGCTGGATATTCTGGATGAGCTGCGCTTGCCTTCCTTATTTATGCAATATGATATTTATCATATGCAAAAGATGGGGGGTGATGTCACCGGCTTTATGAGTCAATATGCAGATAGAATAGGGCATATTCAGTTTGCAGATTGTCCAGGTCGTGGGCAGCCTGGAACCGGAGACATTGACTTTAAAAAAGTATTTTCAGTGATTAAGCAATCATCCTATTCCGGTTGGGTAGGCGCTGAATATAAGCCCGTCGGTAGTTCATCAGAGAGTTTAGGCTGGTTTAACCCGGTTCTTTGAAACTGATTCGAGTAAAACTTTTGATTTAAGGAAGTCTTAAGACAACCCAAGTTAGAATCAACCCAAGATTTTAATTTAAAGGTTTTTACTTATGAATAAACTGAAAATAGCAGTCATTTTTGTTGCCACATGCAGTTACTTTACAGGATCGATTGGAACAGCGGAAGCTGGGCACCGTCATCATCGCCATCACTCAAGTAATCACCACTCTTACACAAATAGCCAACCAACAGCGTCCTGGTACGGTGCAGAATTTCACGGTAGAAGAACGGCAAGCGGCGAACGTTTTGATATGTACGCTATGACCGCAGCACACAAAACATTACCACTTTACTCTTATGCTGAAGTGAAGAACCTTAAAAATAATCGCAGTGTCATTGTAAAAATTAATGACCGTGGTCCCTTTCATTCTAGAAGAGCGATGGATTTATCGTATGCTGCCGCTAAAGAGATTGGTATGGGTGGCACTACTGAAATACAAATTACGCCTTTAGACAGTAATCAGGCTTTAGCCCAATTAAGTAGCAATAAAACTGATTTATAATTTTCCCCTTCAAGTACTTAGTCTGCGTATTCAAACACTGTAATAATCTGTCTTATATTCGGTTGCAGTTTGGTGACATTGATAACCACTGTGCCTTCGTCTCTGTGTACTAAGCCCATCAGATAAACAACGCCATTTTCAGTAACCACTTTTATCATGGCTGGGTCAAAGTCTGGCAATGTTCTAATTTGCTTGAGCGCCGTTTTTACCGTTTGAGTGATAAATTGATCATTAGACTGTGATTCCTGGCTGCTAGGTTTAGCAATTTTCACATTATCGTGGACCATTTTTACATTGTCTATAACCTGGACCAGCGAAATGATTTTTGCTTTCAGTTCTTCCGTGGGGGCTTCACCGGTAATTAGGGTTGCGCCGTTATAAGCATTGATATTGATGTGGCAAAGCTTTTTTATTTTATTATCGGAGTCGAGTTCTGAATAGGCGTCTGACTCAATTTCCTGATCAGATAAAATGATTTCACGGGTTCTTCTGTCTTGCGCCAATTGTTGTGCGGTGATGGTTGCTTTTTTGTTGGCAAAGGGGGCGCAGGCTATTATCCCGAAGTTTGTCAGTAATATTATAATGAGTAGAAATAGTTTTTTCATGGCTCGCCTAGGGTGATGTTTGGAAAAGTCTTTAACCGAATAGTTGATGGTCAATTAAATCGCACAGACAATCAGTAATCAATATATGCGCCTCCTGAATGCGGGCGATTGAGTTTGAGGGTATGCGAATCTCAATATCGGTTTCTTTAAGTAAGGGTGCGATCAGTCCGCCGTTATTTCCTGTTATCGCAATAATGGACATGTCTTTGTCATGTGCGGCAGAAATGACTTTAGCGATATTGGTTGAGTTTTTTCCATCAGTATAAACAACCAGCAGATCACCGCTTTGGCCCAAGGCTCTCAGTTGCTTTGAGAAAATGTCATCAAAGTGAAAGTCATTAGCGATGGCAGTGATGGTCGCGGTATCGGTTGTTAAAGCGATGACCGGTAACGAGGGGCGGTCACGCTCAAACTGGTTAAGCATGGCGGATGACAGTAGTTGAGCGCTGGTTGCTGAGCGTCCATTGCCGCAGGTTAATATCTTTTTGTCATTGAGTAAAGTGGAAACCAGTCGCTGAGAGGCATACTCGATCAACTCAGATAAATAGCTCAGGGTATCTTGTTGAACTTTGATACTGTCAGAGAAATGATTAATGATTCGGTCTTGTAAGCTCATGGTGTAATTTATTGCTTAAAAAGCATTTTGTATCCATTCTAGTTTGCCATTACCCGAGATAGCAATAACATCAAAGCGGAGCGGATTATTTTCTTTTTTCGATGATAAGTAACAATGCGTTGCGGCTATTATACGTGATTGTTTAGCTCGGGTAATACTCTCTGTCGCACTGCCGTATCGATCCGTTTTTCGATAGCGAACTTCGATAATAACCAATGAGCGTTTGTCTTTCATGATTAAGTCAAGTTCACCCAGTTTGCATCGAAAGTTTCGGCATACTGGCACCAGTCCCTGGCCTATCAAAAAGTTATGTGCCTGTTCTTCGGCTTTTTCACCCTGGATTAAGTGTGCGCTTTTTGTTTTGGGTTTTGCTATAGGCACAGACTTTCTCCTGTGTCCAGGTGATCCAACAGTATTGATGAAGCAACATACTGATATAATCGGGGCTTGTACAAGTAATAATTATAGCTAATCATGATAGCTCATGGTTTTATCTTTAAATTGAAGGTGATATGAATGGCAGTATCAAATATTAACTGTTCTGGCAAATTATACGTTGTTGCTACGCCAATAGGTAATTTAGCCGATATCACTTTTAGAGCTGTTGAGGTTTTAAAGGTGGTTGATTTGATTGCTGCTGAGGATACTCGACATGTAATCATGTTGCTCCAGCATTATGGAATTACTAATAAGCTGTTTTCATTGCATCAGCATAATGAAGATAAGGCATCCCTTGTTCTATTAGAAAAGTTACGCGAAGGACAATCTATTGCTTTGGTTTCTGATGCGGGTACTCCGTTAATCAGTGATCCCGGAATGCCTCTCGTAAAAATAGTAAGGGAAGCGGGGTTAGATGTGGTGCCTATACCGGGGGCCTGTGCTTTAATTACGGCGCTATCGGCATCGGGATTACCGGTTACGCAATTTTCTTTTGAGGGCTTTTTACCCAGAACTTCATCAGCACGCAAAGCTTTTTTTAGTGAACGGCTTAATTATCCAAAGACCTGGGTGTTTTATGAGTCTTGTCACCGAATTTTGGCAGCGCTGCAAGACATGTCTGAGGTTTTGCCTTTAGATCGGGAAATTGTGATTGCCAGAGAGTTAACCAAGCTTCATGAAACGATTGTAAAAACCAGTTTAGATGAGGCGTTGGACCTGGTTTCTCAAAACGGGAATATGAGAAAAGGTGAGTTTGTGGTTATCGTTGATGGTGTAACTATCGATAAAACTGATGATTTAATGACGCCTGAGCAGGAAAAAGTACTTCGGGTGTTATTGAAAGAATGTTCTATTAAGTCTGCAGTGGCAATGGCAGTAGAAATTACAGGTGTCAGAAAAAAAGTGTTATATCAGGCCGCATTAGAAATAGATAAAGAAAAAGGCGCTTAGCCTGTCGGCTATTGATACTGGATTGATGTTTTAATTCTAATTAGGTTCGGATGGCTTGATAGGGTATACTAGACAAGAGAAAGAGTTGACTGGACAGTCGCTGTTTTATCATTATGATAAGATGGAGGAAAGTCCGGGCTCCATTGGGCAGAGTGCCAGGTAACGCCTGGGAGGCGCGAGCCTACGGAAAGTGCCGCAGAAAATAAACCGCCTGTCATTTATGATAGGTAAGGGTGAAAAGGTGCGGTAAGAGCGCACCGCGCAACTGGTAACAGGTGTGGCATGGTAAACCCCACTCGGAGCAAGATCAAATAGAGGAACAGACGCGTGGCCCGCGCGGTTCCTGGGTAGATTGCTTGAGCTGTAAGGTGACTTACAGCCTAGATGAATGACTGTTCTAGACAGAACCCGGCTTATAGGTCGACTCTTTCTTTTTTTCTTTATTATCAATGAGATATTGTTTTTTAGTTTGTTTTTTGTAATTATTCCTGATAAGTGTTTGGGCTGGAATAAAATGCAAATTCATTAGTGCGGCAGATTTTTCCTAAATTGTGTAATTCTCTTTTTATAACGTCAAAATATTTAATCACTTTATACCTAAAGTGTTTTCTGAATAAAATCAATTAACCACCTGATAAAGAATAGAATTTATTTTATTCTCTATTCTATTGTTTTGCCTCTCCTTTAAAGTTACGTAAGTCATTGTCAAAAAAGAAAGAGTTTAAATGAAAACATTCTTGACTATGAGCTGTTTGGAATTTATAGTGCTTCCAAGTGGTGCAAAGTGGTGAAAAGTGGTATTTTTTGAAGTAATTTGGGGTCGGGTTTGTTTCGAGGCATTAGTTCAATCAATTTAGACGACAAAGGGCGTCTTGCAATACCGACTCGTTATCGGGATGAATTGCAGGAGT
>CAIPPE010000149.1 GCA_903866825.1 uncultured Methylococcaceae bacterium | reverse complement strand
CCGAGGTTAAGCTCAATGCGCCAGTGACTATCAGATTATGGTCAGACCAGCAAAAATCTTATACGGGTGTGGTACGTGAGATGTCTCCAGCAGCAGAATCAGCGACGCGGGTTTTTAATATTCGGGTTACGGTGACTCAACCTGATGCCGCGCTTAAACTGGGGATTACTGCGGGGGTAAAGTTTACTCTAGGAGATTCGCAATTCGCAGCTGGCTATTTGATACCCAGCAAAGCCCTGACTGAAATCAATGGCAAAACGCTCGTGTGGGTAGTCGATGCTAATAATAAAGTTCAGCCACGTTCTGTCGTTGCCGGCCCCTTTAGAGAAGACGGGGTCTTAATAACCGAAGGCTTACAAGCCGGTGAAAAAATTGCCATTGCCGGTGTGCATACGCTTGTTAAAGATCAACTCGTAAAGCCAGTGATTGAGGCAGCACCATGAGTGAATCAAAACTAACGCAGCGCTTTAATTTATCGGATTGGGCGTTAAGTCACCAAACCTTAGTCTTGTATTTGATGCTGGTGCTCACTATTTCTGGTTTGTTGACCTATACCAAGTTAGGCCAATCTGAAGATCCACCGTTCACCTTTAAACTGATGTTGGTTCACACGACCTGGCCAGGGGCGAGTGCTCAGGAAGTGGAGCAGCAGATTACTGATAAACTGGAAAAGAAGCTTCAGGAAGTCCCTCATCTGGATTATACCAATAGTTTTTCAAGACCCGGTGAGTCAATGATCTTTATTGTTATCAGGGATGATACCTTTTCTAAGGATATCCCTGAAGTCTGGTATCAGGTGCGTAAGAAGATTGGCGACATTCGCCACACTCTGCCCCAAAACATTGAGAGCCTCACCTTTAATGATGAGTTTAGTGATGTCTATGGCAGTATGTACGCATTGACGGGTGATGGTTTTGATTATGCCGCGTTAAAGAAACAGGCTGAGTTGATTAGAACCGAATTGTTAAAAGTACATGATGTAGCTAAAGTTGAGTTCTTTGGTGAACAGAAGCAACGCCTATTTATTGAATTGTCCAATGCCAAGTTAGTGACTTTAGGTATAACTACGCAGACGTTGATTAATTTGTTGCAGACGCAAAACGCCGTCGTTGCTAGTGGCACCTTTGATTCAACTGATGAGCGTATCCGCATAGCGGTATCCGGTCGTTACGATACCTTAGACGATTTACGTGAGTTGCGGCTACGCGCTAATAACCAGGATTTTAAACTCGGGGATGTTGCGCGTATTTATCGCGGTTATGAAGATCCCCCGCATGATCGAGTTCGTTTTCAAGGCAAAGAATCCATGCTATTGGGTGTGAGTATGAAGGACGGCGGTGATGTGATCGGATTGGGTCATGCGCTTGATGAAGTCGTGGCCCGAGTGCAATCGCAACTTACCGTTGGTTTAGAGCTTAACCCAGTTACCTTACAGCCCAAAATCGTTACCCACTCAGTCAATGATTTTGTAAAGTCATTGATAGAAGCCTTGGTTATCGTACTGACTGTTAGTTTGATTTCTTTGGGATGGCGCAGCGGTATCGTGGTAGCGATTACGATACCTGTGGTATTAGCCAGTACCTTTTTAGTGATGTATATCTATGGTATAGGCTTACACAAAATTTCCCTGGGCGCTTTGATTCTGGCTTTGGGATTATTGGTCGATGATGCAATTATCGCGGTTGAAATGATGGCCTCTAAAATGGAGCAGGGCTGGGACAGGGTTAAAGCGGCTTCATTTGCGTATACCTCAACTGCTATGCCCATGCTTACCGGCACTTTAGTCACTGTGTCCGGCTTTTTACCGATTGCAACAGCGGCGTCGTCCACAGGTGAATATACCCGCTCGATCTTTCAGGTATCGGCTATCGCATTAGTTATCTCGTGGTTCGCAGCAGTGATATTAGTGCCTTTTTTGGGCTATCACTTATTGCCTGATTATACGCATGCGCCTGAACCTTCTAAACTGGGACTCTGGTTTAAACGTCGGTTAAACTTAAGCCCCAAAACTGAAGATCTTCATCATCATGATATTTATAACACCCCGTTTTATACAGCCTTTCGGATCATTGTTACTGCCTGTGTTCGGTATCGAAAAACGGTAATTGCCATAACTCTAGCTATCTTTGTATTGTCTATCGTTGGCTTTGGTAAGGTGCAACAACAATTCTTTCCTGATTCAACGCGGCTGGAATTAATTGTTGATTTAAGGATGACAGAAGGGGCTTCTTATCAAGCTACGGACTCCCAAGCCAAGAAACTGGAGCAGTGGTTAACCAACTGGTCAAAACAACATGAGGGTGTAGAAAACTTTGTCGCTTATATTGGAACCGGAGCGCCACGATTTTATTTACCTTTAGATATCCAGTTGCCGCATCGGGGCTTTAGCCAATTTGTTATTTTGACCCAAAACCTGGAAGCACGTGAAGCGTTAAGAAAAGACTTGCTAACGTTATTTGAGCAGGATTTTCCAGAATTACGCGCTTCAGTATTGCGCCTGGAAAATGGTCCACCGGTTGGCTTTCCCGTTCAGTTTAGGGTTTCGGGGCCTAACATTCCGCAAATTAGGGATATTGCCCGTCAAGTCGCAATTCATATGCGTGCGAATCCTAATTTGATTAATGTGCAACTCAATTGGGAAGAGCCCAGTAAGGTGGTGCATGTGGAAGTGGATCAGGCCAAAGTGCGTCTCTTGGGGATAAGTCCGGTGGATGTTGCCAATGTCCTTAATGGTGCTTTGCATGAGTTGGTTATCACTGAGTTTAGAGAAGGTAACGAGCGGATAGATTTGGTGGCCAGAGGGGCTGAACTGGAACGCAGTCATTTGTCGCACTTGCCGGATTTAATGATTAATACGCCGTCAGGTGCGGTGCCTTTAGCGCAAATTGCGACACTGACTTCAGCCTTTGAGGACGGGGTGATATGGCGCCGTAATCGCGAGCCTTCCATTATCGTTCGTGCCAATTTACAGGGAGATTTACAGGCGGCTGTGGTTTCCGATCAGGTGGATCAAACATTAACTGAAATTAAGGCGCAATTACCACTCGGTGTCAGTCTGGCTACGGGTGGGGCTGTAGAAGAATCAGCTAAAGGCGGGGCATCTGTTGCAGCTGGTTTTCCGTTGTTTTTACTGGCCGTGTTATCGCTTTTGATGGTGCAACTGCAAAGCTTTTCTCGGGTGTTTTTGGTCATCTTGACCGCACCTTTGGGCTTAATCGGCGTGACCATCGCCTTATTGCTTTTTGATAAACCGTTCGGCTTTGTCGCCATGTTGGGTACGATTGCCCTGTCGGGAATGATTATGCGGAACTCGGTTATTCTGGTTGACCAAATTGATCAGGACAGAGCCTCAGGACTCGTCCCTTGGCAAGCCATTGTCGAATCAACCATCAGGCGTTTTAGACCAATCGTGTTAACCGCTGCAGCGGCCATATTAGCCATGATTCCACTGACCCGAAGTGTCTTTTTCGGCCCGATGGCAGTGGCTATTATGGGTGGCCTGGCGTTCGCTACCTTATTAACTGTACTCTTTTTACCTGCACTTTATGCAGCCTGGTTTAGAGTCAAAATTGAAACGGAGGGGGTCTAATGAATATTAAAATTAGCTTAGTCAGTGCTCCAAGGTTAAAGCGTTCCCGGCTTGCCATTGCCTTGTTGTGTGCCAATAGTTTGATAATGCCGAGTGTGTTTGCAGAGATCAAGCCGCAATCCCTGGTTGATATATACAATCTGGCTTTAGCTCATGATCCTACCCTGGCTTCGGCCTTGAGTGCCAATCAGGCGGCACAAGAAATTATTGAGCAGAGCAAAGCCTTATATCGCCCGGTGGTTAATTTTAATGCAGGGGGGAATGCCTCAATAACCAATATTTCGTTTATGGGAGCGGGTGTGCCTTTTCGTGGAGGAGGACAATCGTTTACGGGTTATCAATACGGTCTTGAAGCCCATCAGCCCATTTATCGTAAACAAAATCTGGTGGCGATGGATCAGGCGAAGACTCAAGTGAGTCTGGCAGATAAGCAATTAAATTTAACCCAACAGAATTTAATCTTGCGTACCACCCTGGCTTATTTTGATGTGTTGTTGACCCAGGATAAAATTGATTTGTTGAGTTCGCAAAAGGCAGCCATTTTAAGGCAGCTGGAACAAGCTAAAGCCAATTTTGAGGCAGGGACTTTAACCAGTACCGATGTGAATGATGCCCAGGCCCGTTATGATTTAATTGTGGCGCAGGAGATAGCAGCACTCAATGACCATCAAATTGCCTTAAGAGCTGTGCAGGTGATTACCGGAGAAATTCCGCAAAAATTAGCTACCGTTAGAGCGACCGTTAAACCCAACACCTTAAACCAGAGTATGGAACAATGGCTGGAAGTGGCTGCCAAAAATGATTTAAATATCCAGATTCTCCAAGAAGCGGCAACCTTATCTGATCAAGAGATAGAACGTGCTAATGCAGGGCACTTGCCTACTTTAGATGCAGTGGCTAACGTATCAGATAACTATGCGAGTGGTAGTTATTATGGTTTTGGTAGTGACCTTAAAATGGGTTCAATTGGCTTACAACTACAAATACCGATTTATCAGGGTGGGGCTACCAGCTCGCGGGTTAGGCAAGCCGTGTTTAATAAACAAAAAGCCTTGAATGATGTCGATGCGGCACGTCGTCAAATGGAACAAGAAACCCAGCGGGCTTATTTAAATTTAAATACCAGTATTGCGCAGCTAAAAGCTTATGAACAGGCCTTGGTGAGTAGTCAAAGTCAGTTAGATTCAACGAACGTTGGATATGATGTCGGTTCACGGACGAGTGTGGATTTGCTGAATGCCCAGCAGCAGTTGTTTAGTGCCAAACGGGATTTATTACAGGCGCGCTATAGCTATCTTGTTAATATTATAAGGTTAAAAGCAGCAGCGGGTATTATTTTGGAGAGTGATTTAGAGGATATTAATCAGCAGTTGGTGAATTAGTTTGAGTTCACAGTAAAATTCTCGTATTTTCCCCGATAAGCAACTTCTATAGTTGAGAAAGCGACTACCAAGTTTAAATCAGAATATTTGGAGCTGGATAGATACTTCCATATTTTCACTGTTTAATTTGATATATAATGCCGAGTTTATTGTTGCCCTCCTTTTTATTTAATCAGTTTATTGATATGTCGAAGAAAAAAACTACGACTTTATTTGAAGATTCACTCGCAGAAATTGAGCAACTTGTTACTCAGCTAGAGCAAGGAGATATTTCTTTGGAAGATTCTTTAAAGTCATTTGAACGAGGGGTTACCTTAACCAGAATTTGCCAAAAGGCTCTGCAAGAAGCCGAACAGAAAGTTCAGATTTTGATAGAAAAAAACGGTACACATAATTTGGAGTCATTTGCCGATGAGTAATGCGTTAAAAGAATATCTCAGTTTTAGTCAGGCCCGTGTTGAAAAGGCTCTTGAAGATCGCCTTCCAGGTGCTCAACTGTTACCACAAAAGCTTCACCAGGCCATGCGGTACAGTGTGCTTGATGGGGGAAAACGTATGCGCCCAATGTTGACTTATAGTACAGGGTTGGCTTTAGGTGTTCCAGTAGAAGCTTTAGATGGACCGGCTTGCGCAGTGGAGTTTATCCATGTTTATTCATTGATACACGATGATCTTCCTGCTATGGATGATGATGATCTTAGACGTGGAAAAGCGACTTGCCATGTTGCTTTTAATGAAGCGACTGCTATTTTGGCCGGTGATGCATTACAGGCTTTAGCCTTTGAAGTATTGGCTAATGATCCCACCATTACAGCAACAGCTGCAGGGCGCTTAAAAATGATTGCGGCTTTGGCCAAAGCCAGTGGTTCGCAAGGGATGGTTGGCGGTCAAGCCATTGATCTGCAATCAGTAGGAACACGGTTAAATCTTCCTGAACTGGAGAATATGCATATCCATAAAACAGGTGCGTTGATTCGCGCCAGTGTCAATATGGCAACACTTTCCAAGGAGAATGTTGATCCAGAGGTTGCCTTAAAGCTGGATCATTATGCAAAGAGTATCGGTTTATCGTTTCAAGTAAAAGATGACATTCTTGATGAAGAAAGTGATACGGCGACCTTAGGTAAGACCCAAGGCAAAGATAAGGATAATGATAAGCCAACCTATCCTGCATTATTAGGCTTAGCTGGGGCAAAGCAAAAAGCGCAAGAGCTTCATGAGAAGGCTTTGGAGTGTCTGAGTGGTTTTGGCAAAGAAGCTGATTTATTACGCGACTTATCGCTTTATATTATTCAACGTACGCATTAATTACCTACTTGATCACTACGAATTTAATCTGGATAATTACAGGCTTGATTAATATGCCGGTCACTTCTAAAAGTTACAGGTGATTTTTGTACGAGACCAGTTATGGCTTATTAAAGAAGCCTCGGTCTTCATTATAAATGAGATCCCACAGAACGCCGTGTCGACTCAAGGAATTGACTAACAGATGAATAAACTAGGTAGTTTCCCATTATTAGAAACCATCAATACGCCTGCTGATATCCGCAAGTTAAAAAAGGAGCAGTTAAAGCATCTGGCTGAAGAGCTGCGAAATTATTTAACACATACGGTGAGTATTTCAGGGGGGCACTTTTCAGCAGGTTTAGGAACCGTCGAGCTG
>CAIPPE010000148.1 GCA_903866825.1 uncultured Methylococcaceae bacterium | reverse complement strand
GTACTTATCATGAATTGATTCAAATAGCTTGGCAATGACAGGGAATACGCTGGAGTCTATATTGAGTTCCAGTAGTAAATTGCTGAAATATACAAAGAGTAGAACATTGGTTGGGACATTTTCAAGCTTTATCCTGAGCATCTCATCATGGAAGCGCAGAACGTCTTCATAATGACCGGATTCAAAGGACAAACTAATTTCTGCAGACAGTAAACCCATTTGATCAGGCATCTGACTCATAACACTTTGTACCAGTCGATAGGCCTCAGCCGGATACCCCAGTGTTCGCATGGAGACGGCGTAATGCATAACATGATGAGGGTTCTTATTAAGCTTAGTGGCTAGTGTGTGTTGTTTTACAGCTTCCTCATAATGTCCTTCGATACAGGCAATTAAGCCCCGGGCTGTAGCACAATTTGCTGCGCTGTCTTTTATGAATCCTGCCGCCGTATTTTTCATGCGTCTTACAGTAACTGCATCAGGCTTTCTTTTACCTAGAGCGTAGACTGAAATTTGAGAAATTAGCTTGTATAGATCTTTTGTCGAATCTTTTGACATTTGAGATGCTCCTGCCTGACTAAATCAACCCGTGTGTTTAGTCTTGTGCTGTTAGGAGTGTATCAGGTCCAGGGTTTTAAACTAGTAAAATATTAGGTGAATTAAGGCAGTGTTAAAATAGCTTTGATTTTAAAGCCTTTTCAGGGGCTTTGAAGCCCCCTTCTGTTTAAGGAGATAAATCATAAACGGTATTTTATCGGTTGGGTTGTTAATTAAGTTTATTCATTCTTGCCTTATTGTATAATCAGGAACCGTTCCAGCATGATACAAATAATTTTATTAATATCATAAGTTTAAGCAATAATTCCGGCAAACATGATATCGCTGATACCCTACATCAAACAGGAAATAGCCCCTGGCGACTTACAAGACGCTATTGTGGAACTGTATCGGCTTGATGCAGCAATAGGCTCAAATATTCCTGATTCACTTCGAGAACCCATGACTTACCTGCTCAGGGTGGTTAACTCTTATTACAGCAATAAAATTGAAGGCAACCCCACTCGTCCAGCCGATATTCTTCATGCACAAGAAGACGGTGAGCAAGAGAGCCCTAACGATGATTTGCTTGAGATAAAACAGCACATCGAAATACAAACGAGGCTGGCTAATAGTCATGTTAGTGATAAAGACGTTTGTACGTCGGCTTTTCTTAGAAAAATACATCAATCTTTTTATGATGGTGTGCCCGAGAAGTTCTTGGAGATAAAACATCCGGGTACTAACGAAGTGATCCGCATTGTGCCCGGCGAGTTTCGACAAAGAAACGTTAAAGTCGGTACACATATTCCACCCGATTATACTGAGCTTAATGGTTATTTATCGTGGGTAGAAGACATATATCAACCCAATCGTATTCACGGAACCGGAAAAATATTAGCCGCAGCGGCTGCACATCATCGTTTAATGTGGATACATCCTTTTTTGGATGGAAATGGCAGAGTGGGTCGGCTATTTACCGACAACTATATGCGCTGTGCAGGTCTTGGTGCTTATGGTCTATGGTCTATGAGCAGAGGATTTGGAAGAGATACGGGAGCCTACTATAACGCTCTTGCTCGCGCAGATATGACAAGACAAGGTTCAACGGACGGAAGAGGGATATTATCTGATCGTGGTCTTTTATACTTTACAAACTATTTTGTCGAAACAGCCCTGGATCAAATTAAATACTTTTCTGCTTTATTAGAACCCAAGAAACTCGATGAGCGTATTGCAGTCTACTTTGAAATGAGGAGTCGAGGCGCTTTAATGTCTGCAAACGGAAAGACACTGCCTATTCTTAAAATTGAGGCTAGGGATATTTATAGAAAACTATTGTACTCTGGCCCTCAGACACGTTCGGAATTGCAGAAATTGTTAGGTGTGAGTGAAGGAACGTTAAGAGTTCTAATATCTCAAATGGAGAAGGCCGGATTAGTTAAAGCAGAGCCTAAAAAGCCAATATCTTTAAGGCTTTCCCCTAGCTCTATTGAGCTGTTGTTTCCGCATTTGTGGTGACTTTGTAGAAAATTTAAGTCTTTTATCAATGTTGAACAGTTGGTATTGAACGGACTGTCAGCGTTAGTTTATTTGTTCTAATAACTCCAAGGCTAAATAATAACTATGATGAATGAATCTGTTTCTATCGGTTTTGTCGGGATATTCTTTATGGTTGCTGGAGATTTGCTGTTGGATGCTGTGCCTTTGTCGCAAGGTGAGCATTATGGGCAAGCGGTTGGTTTTAGCGGCCATTATGATTTCTGGGAAGCACTTTCACCAAAAACATCAATTGAAACACTATTCAAAAGCCATGATTATGATTACTATCCACGTGGAAGGGTTGTGTTTTTCAAAAATACCGGTCGGTACAGTCTTTACGCAGATGCTTGCTTAAATCAACGAGATTTAGAAAAAGTCGTTAAGGCCTTTCAATTATCAAATTATCGTTTAGCGCGAGATGAGCATTATCAGTGTGCTATTTGCAATCAGGATTATGTGGATTTCTAAAGTGCGATCAATTTAGCGTGTGTAAATTTTATACGAGGGAAGTACGTGTCAGGAATTGAAATGAAAAATGCTGTAGAGTCTAAGATTATTACCGTTAAAGATTTATTACAAAATGATAAATTACAGATACCAGAGTACCAGCGTCCCTATAAATGGACGACAAAAAATGTAAATCAATTGATTGACGATATTATTTTTCATAAGGATAAATCGGCTTATCGCTTGGGTACCTTAGTTTTGCATCGTGAAGATAAAGGATCTGATGGTATAAGTGCAGGGAATATTATAGACAATATAGTGGATGGTCAGCAGAGGGCGTTGACGTTGACATTGATTGCTTATGCTCTTGATCTTGAGCAGTCTAAATTTAATTCATCAGGTGTCAGTTCTAAAAACTTCAAGTTACTCCAGCAAGAATTTAATAGTGATATCTCACAATTTAACCTCCAGAATAACTTTAAAGAAATTAAACGTAGGATTCATGAGTTTGGAGATGATGGTGGCCTAATCAATTTCTTTTATGAGAAATGCCAATTAGTGCAGGTTGTTTTGACTGATATTTCTGAGGCCTTTCAGTTTTTTGATTCTCAAAATTCAAGAGGTAAAGATCTTGAACCGCATGATTTATTAAAGGCCTTTCATTTAAGGGAAATGGCGAACTTAACTGACGCTGAGAAAAAGAAGACCGTTGACGCTTGGGAAAAGATAACGTCCACAGAATTAGTAGATTTATTTGGACTTTATTTATATCGTATTCGGCAATGGTCAAATAGTTATTCAGCGCGTTATTTTACAAAAGATGATGTTGGAGTATTCAAGGGAGTTAACCCCCAAAATGAACGAAACTATCCTTATGCCCAATTATCTCGAATTGGCTATTTCTATACAGAAAGTTATAACATACACCCTCATCGACTTTTAGATAATCAATTGCTTGAGTATCCGTTTCAAATTGATCAAGCGGTTATAAATGGGAAGTGTTTTTTTGAAATGGTTGCTCATTATCACAAATTGATTAGAAATGTTAAAAAAGAGTTTGATGAGACATCCCATAATCAAGAAACACAAAGTTTAAATACTTCTTTAAGTCCAAGAACGGATACTTCAATAAAGATTCAATCAGAACTTAGGACTTATAAGGGACAGCACAGACTGGGTGATAAGTATGTTAAGGAGTTGTTTCATTGCTATTTAATTTATTACGTTGATAAATTTGGTAACGAAGGTTTTGATAAGGCGATTGAGAAAGCATTTTTTTGGGCTTATGCATTAAGATTGAAGATGTACGCGGTTCATATTGCAACTTTAGATAATTACGCGCTAGGTGCTCCTGACTCACTTAATCAAGGTAAAGCTGTTTTTAAATTGATGCGTGAAGCCCTTAATCCCTCAGATGTTTTAAATATCCAATTGAAAGAGTTAGATCAAAAAAGTGATGTGAGGCAATTAAGAGATACAGGTGTTTTTACCTTATTTTTTAATATTCAGAATGGAGGGAATAAAAATGTATCATGAATTGAAAGAGCCAAAAGAACGTAAAATAAAAGACCTGTACAACGATGAGTATATTATTCCAATTTATCAACGGAACTATGCTTGGGGCGAGTCTGAGGTGACTCAACTTATTCAGGATATAGTTGATTCATCAAGGCGAAACGACTCAAAGGAGCATATTAATTATTATATTGGCACTCTCGTTGTTTTTGAGAGAGAACAAGAAAATAAAATAGTTTTTGAAACGATTGATGGCCAACAACGCTTAACAACCTTATCAATATTACTAAGCGCCATTAAGAATGAATATGCGTACTTTATTACTGGGCTTGATGAATCAAAAGATGCATTAGATGTATCTAATTTAAAGAGTGACTGGTTCAAATTAAAGATTGAGTTTGAAAGTAGAGTTGTTTCAACGGAAACTTTAAAAATAATTAAAGAAAATGGAAGGCTAGACTCGCTACATGGAGAGCACTACAATTCAGAGATAAGAAAAGCCTATGAGATTTCAATAAAGGCACTGAAGAAAATTTTAAAGAATGACAAGGAAATTATTAAGGCCTTTTGTGACTATTTATTTCATTATGTGGTGATTTTACGAGTATCTGTTCCTAAAGATACTAATTTAAATCATTATTTTGAAATTATGAATAGTCGAGGCGAGCAATTAGAGAAGCATGAGATTTTGAAAGAGTGGTGTTTATATTTTATCAGGTCTAACAAATCATTAGTTCATGCATTTAATTTAATTTGGGAAGCCTGTTCTAACATGGAGAAATATGTTCAATTTGGTTTCAAAAAAGATCAGCGCTCTAAAATCTTTGGTCATGACTGGAATAGCTTAAATATTAGGGACATGGGTGAACTTGTTGATAGCTTATCTGGGGACGACATTAAATCAACGAAATCCTCAGCTCTAATAGAGTTGTTAAAGCCTGAGAGTTTAGTAAAACTTAATGAAAAGAAAGCTCAATTTTTAGCCGCTAAATCCAAAGATGTTGACACTTCTTCTGAAAGATTTCCGGTTATTAATTTCCCTAATTTTCTGCTTCATGTGTTAATGATTCAGATAGGTCAAAAAAATGCGGAGTTTGTTAAAGCGAAAATAGCTTTAGATGATAAACGTTTGCTTGATTTTTTTAGGCCTTTTTTGAAAAAAGAAGGCAAAGATAACTCAAATGACAAATCAATTGAGTTTGTAGAGGAGTTTGGTTTTAACCTGTTAAAGTGTAGGTTTTTATTTGATAAGTATATTATCAAGCGAGAATTTATTGATGGTGAAAGTAATTGGAGCTTAAAACAGTTGGAACATTATGTTGATAAAAATAACTACAGATATTTAAATTCTTTTGAAAGATCAAATGATAATGAGGGGACAAACAAGTCGATCAGGATGTTGCTTGCCATGTTTCATGTTTCATCTCCCACGCAAAATTATAAATATTGGTTAAATGCAGCATTAAAATATCTTTTTAATGAAGAAATCCGAGAAATAACAGCTAGTGCTTATAAAGACTATCTTGAAGGTGTAGCGAAGGCTTTTCTTCTTGATCACTTTTTAGCGGTTGAAGGTAAACGATCTGATTATCTTGAGATTCTTTATACTAATGATGGGAAGTCAAAAAATACTGTTATTGATCAGGATTTGCTTGATAAAGGCACTGATGTTGAGAACTTTATATTCAATTACTTGGATTATCTACTTTGGTCCGAGAATCGCTTTAAAAAGAATGATAGGAAAGATTATACGAAATTTAAATTTACCTTTAGAAGTTCTGTAGAGCATTATTACCCTCAGAATCCAAAAGTAGGTGATGATTTGGAGCTTGCACCTGGATGCGTAGATAATTTTGGTAATCTTTGTTTAATAGATAGAAGTAGTAATTCGATGTATAGCAATAATATGCCCGATGTTAAATTAAGTAGTTATAAAAGTCGTAAAAATATTGACAGTATTAAACAAGACATAATGATGTGTATAACAGAGCAAAACAAAATCGATAAAAAGAGGGATGCAAAAGATTATTGGGGCGAAACTGAAATTAAAGCACATGCCAAGGAAATGAAAAAAATCTTGTTGCAGAATTTATATGTTGAATGATCACCATAGCAGACTTAGCCGCAAGTTATTTTAATTGTTATCAATTGCTCTAGTCCTCAATTATTATTCAGGCTATTTTCATAGCAAAAGTAACCTTTTTTACACCAATCCTATCCATGTTTAGAGCAAACAAGACCTTGGATGCTCTAAAAGTAACCTTGTTTACTGTAAAAGGATATTAGTTTGCTCTGAAAGGATACTTGTTTGGGGTCAGGAGAGTATACCGGAGGTGTTCTAGGTCTAGGATAAGGGCATTTCTAGTCAGGTTTGGAGCAAACAAGATACTGTTTATAGCAAACAAGGTCTTGTTTGTTCTAAACTAGATACTGTTTATAGTAAACAAGGTCTTGTTTGCTCTAAACTAGACTCCTTCTATCGCAGAAGTGATCTTGTTTATAGTAATCAAGGTTCTTTTCAGAGTAAAAGCAATCTTGATTGAAGCAAACTAGATCAACAATAGCTCAATAACAGGCTGAATCCTCATGTTTGTCCAGTTTTCTTCTATACAGGCAATTGTTGAGGTAAACATGAAGGCGCTCTATTCCCCAATAATAGACTGAACCAATATCCAGGGCTTAACAACCACTGCCCAAACATCCGCATCTGCTTCAAACCACTCCAGGGCTTGTTGATCAGAAACCAAAGCCACTTGATGGCTTTGTAACCATTGAGCAACCAATTCTTTGTTATCAATAGAAAACTGGTAGGCCACTTCCACTAGATCGAGTGTAGAATCAACAAACACAGCCGAACCACTTGCAAAGAAGCGCTGCAATTCTTTCCAGGGAATGGTTGAGGTTTCCAGGTTTACTTTTTCTTTTTCGATAGTGTGGCCGTTTACTTTAGTCATGGTTTAAATATTAAATAGTGTCGTTACAAGTGGAGCTGGTATTCTATAATAATTAAAATAATAACTAGTCAGTCAGGAGTGAAATTTAATGTCTTTAGTCTCAGCGTTTACCAAAAAATCCAAGCTTAATGCCTCTATTAAGCAAACAGCTCAAGCCCGTAAAAGTGAAGGTCATACTGCCGATGGCTTATTTAAGGCCGCCTATCTAGGCTATGCCGACGTACTAACAGACGATCCTTTACGTGCGGAAACGTTATATAACTGGGGTTTTGCCTTATATCATCAAGCAAAGACAAAAGCAGGCGATGAAGCGGCCAGTCTTTATCAGGATGCGATTGACAGATTTGCCTTTTGTTTGTTGATTAATCCTAGCTATTTGGGTGCGGCAATTAATAGTGGCGTAGCTTATATGGATTTTGCACGCTTAAAGGAAGCCGCTCCTGATGATATTTTATACGAACAAGCCAAAAAACAATTTGAAAGAGCAAACTCTATTCAAGCAGGGACAGCCTCTTATAACCTGGCCTGTATCTATGGTTTACGCGGTGATAAAGACGCGTGTCTAAAAGCGTTAGAAGTTTCACGAGATAAAGTCACCTTACCCGATCAGGCTGAAATTTTAGTTGATCCGGATATGGCAACGGTTATCGATCAAGACTGGTTTATCGCCTTCCTGGAAGATTTAAACAAGAAAAAGGAAGAGCCAGAAGTTAAAGAAGAAGTGGTTAATCCGACCTCATCAAAATGGAAGCTGGTTGAAAGAAATTTTGATGATGAAGAGTCTGAGGAAGCGACTGAAAAAACCACTGAAGAACAGTCGTAACACTTCCAGTTACTGGCCTGATGGATTTATAAGCAAGGCTAAAAAACCTGTGCTTATAAATCCTATCCTTAAATATCCCGGATAAAAGGATAGCAGGCAGCGAGTAATGATTGCACCTTGCGCAATCCTAATTTATGCATGATTTCAATATTACGTTGTGGAATGTCTTCTGTATTAGGGTGGTTTTCTACGGCCCATTCAATACTCGTTTCACGCAGTAAATGCAGCATGGGATAAGGTGAGCGGTTGGTATAATTGGCTGGATCGTCTGGGCTTGATCCTTCAAAACAGTATTGGGGGTGGAAGCTGGCCAATTGATAAGTGCCCTCATAATCCTGGTCAATCAGGATGGCTTCAGCATGTTCTAGAAAATCCAGATAATCTTCAAAATTGCTAAACAGCGACTCATAAATTACTAACGTGGTTTCTATGCTTGAGTCGAGATTCAAGCGTTCAAACTCGGTTAACAGGTTTAATACCGCGCTTTCAACGTCGGTGCTATGATCCGTTTCAAAATGAATACTGCCCCGATCCAATTCATGTTTTGCAAAGGGGCAGATGTTATAGTCAATAATAACGGTCTTTAGCCAATTTTGGGTAGCGGTTATCAATTGGTGTTTTTTGTTGTCCATGGCGTATTTGTCCGTAACTATCTAAAGGTTGCCGTTATAATAGCTCATTTTAGCAATTAGCGTTTTCTGTATATCCCACTATGGCAACTTTATTATTTTCTTTACGAGGCGTGCCTGAAGATGAGGCAGAAGAGGTGCGTGAATTATTGACGGAGCACCACGTTGATTTTTACGAAACCAATGCGGGAAACTGGGGCGTCTCTATGCCAGCATTGTGGTTAAGAAATGATGATGAGTTAGTTAAGGCCAGACAACTGCTGGATGTTTATCAAGTCCAGAGGGCGACTCAGGCACGTGAACATTATTTACAACTTAAAGCGGCAGGGCAACATCTAACCTTTTTTAAATCCTTAAAAGAAAGGCCGATGCAACTGTTAATTTATCTGGGGGGGATAGCCCTGACGATTTATGTTTCCATTAGAGTGTTGTTTGAATTGGGCTTATAGCAGCGGGTAAAATGAGACAGGGTTTTCAATTAGGTTTAAAATAACGCGATTAAAGGCGTATTAACTATGAACAACGGGACAACTGAATGACTGAGATAACTGAAGTACCGAGTCCTTTTTGCGGTATTGGCACGGATGATCTGACCATCAAGGTTGATGGTGTATTGCTGAAGGTAATTGAAAATGGTTGTGCGGTTAATACACCGGCATTTGAACAACCGATTACTGATATCAGTGCCAGAGTCGCTGGTCAAGAAGTGAGTCTGGAAGTCGCTGTTGCCAAGGCCGCCGAATTATTAAAAGACACTAAACTACCTCTTATTGGCGGGTGTGCGACCGACGTTAACGGGATGCGTGGTTTATTGGCTTTGGCTGATCGTTCGGGTGCGGTGGTTGATAATATGAACTTTACCGGTGCCCGTAATAACTTCCTGGCCTTGCAGGATTCTGGCTGGATGAACACGACCTTGGCTGAAGTTAAAAATCGCTGTGATTTGTTGTTAGTAGTCGGTACGGATTTAGAAGCGTTTGCCCCCCGTTTCTTCGAACGCTATCTGTGGAATAAAGAATCCATGTTTATCGAAGATACCAGTGAACGTGAGGTCATTTATTTAGGTAGAGCCCCATCAGGTGAAGCGTCTACGTCTCCAAAGGGTAAAAAGGCGCAAGTGTTTCCCTGTGCCATAGAAGATCTTGCTGAAGTCGTTGCGGTGTTAAGAGCATTGGTTAAAAAACAGCCGATACGTGCGACTTCGGTAGCCGGTATTTCTGTCGCTGATTTACAGTTAATTGCGGACAAGTTAAAAGCGGCGACTTATGGTGTGGTCACTTGGGCGGCGGGTGCCTTGACTTACACTCAAGCAGAATTGACCGTGCAGACCTTGTCAGAAACGATTAAAGACATTAATGATCAAAATACCCGTTGCTCTGGTTTACCTTTGGCGGGTAAAGAGGGTGATCAAACTGCGAATCAGGTGTGTGGATGGACAACAGGCTATCCTGCAAGGACCCGGTTTTCAAAAGGGTATCCAGAGTATGATCCTTTCTTGAATGAAACTAAAACCTTGTTAGACAAGGGTGAAGTGGATGCCCTGGTTTGGGTGCAAGCGTTTAATGTAAATGCAGTGCCGCCGGTTACTGATCTACCCACCATTGTGGTGGGACGTTCCGGGATGACGTTTGCTAAAGAACCGGATGTTTTTATTCCTGTGGGTACGCCGGGGATAGACCATGCCGGTCATGCTTATCGAATGGATAACGTGGTCGCTATCCGGTTAAAAAAATTAAGAGATTCAGGATTGCCCAGTACCGCTCAAGTACTGAATGCCATTGAACAAGCCTTGTAGGAAAAGATAATGTTGATAAAGTTAACAGGGGGTACTGTCTATGATCCTGCGAGTGGGATTGATGGTCAGCAGCAAGATATCTATATTAAAGACGGTCGTATCGTTGCCATGCCGACGGATGCAGTTGTTGATAAAGAATATGATTTAAAAGGCAAGGTGGTGATGTCGGGCGCCATTGATATGCACACGCATATCGGCGGTGGAAAAGGGAATATTGCCAGAACGCTCTTACCTGAAGATCATAGACAAGATCCTGTACATCGGAGTGACATTACCCGTTCTGGTTGTGGTCATGCGATGCCCAGTACCTTTGTAACCGGCTATCGTTATGCTGAAATGGGTTATACCGCTGGTTTTGAGCCGGCTGTGTTGCCCATTAATGCCCGTCAAGCCCACATGGAAATGGCTGATATTCCTATTCTGGATAAAGGCGGTTATGTCATGTTGGGCAGTGATGATTATTTACTGCGGATGTTGACGGCGAAAAAAGATCAAAAAGCTATTAATGACTATGTGGCCTGGACAATGCAATCCGCTAAAGCGATTGGGGTTAAGGTGGTTAATCCCGGCGGTATTAATGCGTTTAAATTCAATCAACGCAAATTGGATTTAGATGAACAAAACAGCCATTACGGTGTGACGCCTCGTGATATTTTGCAGGTGCTGGCAACCGCTGTTAAAGAGATCGGTGTTTCTCATCCCTTACACGTTCATGGCTGTAATTTAGGTGTTCCCGGTAATGTGCAAACCACCCTGGATACGATTCAAGGGATTGGTGGTTTGCCGATGCATTTAACGCATATCCAGTTCCATAGTTATGGCACAGAAGGGGACTTTAAATTCTCTTCGGGTGCAGCACAGATTGCGGAAGCAATTAATAGAAACAAGAATATAACTATTGATGTCGGTCAGATTCTGTTTGGTCAAACGGTTACCGCATCTGGCGATAGTATGCGTCAACATGCCAATCATAAACATGCCAGCCCTAATAAATGGGTGACCATGGATATCGAATGTGATGCCGGTTGTGGGGTGGTGCCTTTTAAATATAAAGATCAAAACTTTGTTAATGCCTTGCAATGGGCGATTGGTCTGGAAACCTTTTTGTTGGTGAATGATCCCTGGCGCATCTTTTTAACAACCGATCATCCCAATGGAGCACCGTTTACCAGTTATCCCCATTTGATTCGCTTGTTAATGGACAGAAGTTTCCGTAATGATGTGTTGTCAACCATTCATCCTGAAGCGCAAAAAATGACTTCCCTGGCTTCAATTGAGCGGGAATATACTTTGCAAGAGATTGCCATCATGACCCGTGCGGGTGCGGCCAGATTAATCGGTCTAAAAGATCGGGGCGGATTAAGTGCGGGCAACTGGGCTGATATTACCGTGTATACCGATAATACGGATAGACAAAAGATGTTCGAGAAACCCGATTATGTGTTTAAAGATGGCCAATTAGTCGTCGTAGATGGCAAAGTGGTATCTACCAAGTGGGGTACAACTCATGTTGTCAGACCGGACTATGATCCTTCGGTAGAAAAAGGTTTAAAAGACTATTTCGACCGTTATCTGACCATGAAGTTAGGTAACTTTAAAATCAGCGATGATGAAATTACTGAAGATGGACGAGGTAGTATTACGGTGCATCCGCTGAAAGGAGAGGTAGCATGATTATAAATGGGGTAAGCATAGACGCTACGTTTGCCGAAGCGTTTCCGATGAAGGCCACTAGAGCCATTATCACTGCTCAAAATGAAAAATGGGCGATGATCTCAGCACAAGCGATGACGGGCTTTGCGACATCGGTTATTGCCTGTGGGTGTGAAGGTGCAATTGAAAGAGTATTAGACCCCTCTGAAACACCCGATGGTCGTCCTGGCGTGGCGATTATGATCTTTGCAATGGGTGGCAAAGGCTTGGCTAAGCAATTGGAAACTCGTGCAGGGCAGTGCGTATTAACGTCACCTACTTCGGCATTATTTTCGGGTATAGATGGTGGTATAAGAATTCCTTTAGGTAAGAATCTACGCTATTTTGGTGACGGTTTTCAGGTCTCTAAACAAATCAGTGGCAAACGCTATTGGCGTATTCCGGTGATGGATGGTGAGTTTTTAACCGAAGCAACAACCGGTCAAGTCGATGCGATTGGCGGCGGCAATTTCTTGGTGTTGGCTGAATCACAGCCTCAAGCATTGGCGGCCTGTGAAGCGGCTATTGAAGAAATGCGTAAAATACCTAATGTGATTATGCCATTTCCTGGCGGTGTAGTGCGCTCTGGATCTAAAGTAGGATCAAAGTATAAAACCTTGGGTGCTTCGACTAATGATGCTTTTTGTCCTACCTTAAAAGGGATGACTAAAACCGATCTATCACCTGAGATTGAATCAGTGATGGAAATAGTGATTGATGGATTGACTAAAGAAGATATTGATAAAGCCATGAGAGTGGGTATTCAGGCAGTGTGTGACTTGGGTGCCAAGAATGGTATCAAGCGTATCAGTGCGGGTAATTACGGCGGCAAATTAGGGCCATTCCACTTTCATCTACAGGAGATTATGGCATGAGTGCTTTAACCTTTACCTTAAAATATAAACCGGCTCAGCGTGTCGATTTGTCACCGTTAGTGTGTCATCAATTAGCTGATTTATCGCTGGCTGATATCGGTGCGATACTGTTGCAAAGTGGCAAGCTTAAACTGCGGGTTGATGAATTATTTACTATTGAAGGTTCTGATACTCAAGACATCGTTATCAATAACAGTACGGATAATCTTGACTTTATTGGTAAAGAACTAGACGGGGGTCGTATTTCCGTTAATGGGGATGCGGGGGCTTATTTAGCGTTTGGTTTAAAGTCTGGCGAGATTAAGGTTTCTGGCAATGTCGGTCTTTATGCGGCCTGTGAAATGAAGAAGGGTTATTTAGAAGTCTCTGGCAATGCCGGTGATTTTTTAGGCGCTGCACTGCCTGGCAATAAGATGGGTATGAAAGGTGGGACTATTCTGGTTAAGGGCAATGTCGGTGAACGAGCAGGTGATCACATGCGGCGTGGTAATATCCTGATTGAAGGTAATGCAGGCGATTATTGTGGCTCTCGTATGACAGCGGGTACTATTGCAGTAATGGGGAGAACCGGTCGTTATTTAGGTTATGCGATGCGCCGAGGTACGTTACTGCTATGGAATCAACCGACCTTATCAGCCAGTTTTAATGATTGTGGTGCGCATACCTTAGCCTTCTTGCCTATTCTATTTGCATCCTTTAAATCGTTAAACTCTCGATTTGCTGATGCCTCTATTGCCTTTAATCGCGTTCAACGTTATGCAGGTGATATGTCTGAAATGGGACGAGGGGAAGTGCTGGTTAAGCTGTAAAGATACTATTGGTTTTCATATAAATAAAAACTGGAGTGCAATAGCTTCAGCTATTGCCTGCACAAACAGCTAAAGCTGTTTTACTCCGCATTTAAGGATATCTAGATAACACTTAGTGATACAAACAAAAAAGCCGATGCAAAACATCGGCTTTTTTGTTAATCAGAACGCGGTTGTCTTACAATGTGTCAACAGCGTTTAATTCTTTGAAAGCTTGTTCTAAACGAACAACCATGCCTACTTCACCGGCACGTTGCCAAACGCGTGGATCATAGAATTTCTTGTTTGGCTTATCGTCACCTTCTGGGTTACCAATTTGGCCTTGTAAATACGCTTCATTTTTCAGGTAGTATGTTCTGATACCATCCCAGGTTGCCCATTGAGTATCAGTGTCAATGTTCATTTTAACAACGCCGTAGCTGATTGATTCTTCAATTTCTTCTGCGGTTGAACCTGAACCACCGTGGAATACGAAGTTTAAGGTATTCGCTGGAACACCGTATTTTTCAGACACATATTTTTGTGAGTTGTCTAAAATACTCGGTGTTAATTTAACGTTACC
This sequence comes from uncultured Methylococcaceae bacterium, assembly GCA_903866825.1. Lineage (GTDB taxonomy): Bacteria > Pseudomonadota > Gammaproteobacteria > Methylococcales > Methylomonadaceae > Methylobacter_C. The sequence goes on along the minus strand of CAIPPE010000148.1, from coordinate 6,393 downwards.
TGGTTTATAAACACCGTGTACGTTACCGAATGATGCAGCAATTGTGAAGTTAGGGCTGATTTTGCTTAATTCTTCATAAGCATAAGCCACATCTTCTGGTTGAGTGTAAAGTAACGAATGATCTAAATTACTGTTGTCAACGCCGTCTTCTTCACCACCGGTTACACCTAATTCAATTTCCAGTGTCATGCCCAGTTTTGACATGCGAGCTAAATATTGACCGCAAATCTCAATGTTTTCTTTCAGGCTTTCTTCTGACAAGTCAAGCATGTGTGAGCTGAACAACGGTTTGCCAGTTTCTGCAAAGTGTTTTTCACCTGCATCTAATAAGCCGTCAATCCAGGGTAATAATTTTTTCGCTGCATGGTCTGTGTGCAGAATAACAGGTACGCCATAAGCTTCAGCCAATAAGTGTACGTGTTTAGCGCCTGAAATAGCACCTAAAATGGCTGCTTGTTGGCCTTCTGCTTTTAAGCCTTTGCCAGCAACAAATGCCGCACCGCCGTTAGAAAATTGTACAAAAACAGCTGATCTTACTTTAGCAGCGGCTTCTAATACCGCGTTGATTGAGTCAGTGTTAATCACGTTAACAGCAGGTAAAGCGAATTTGTTAGCTTTGCAAATTGCAAATACTTTTTGTACATCTTCACCGGTTACAACACCGGGTTTTACTACATCTAAAATTTTTTGTGACATGGATGTGTCCTGTGTGAGTCTATTTCTTAAAAGGTTAAATCGAAGCAATAAAAAAGGTGGTCATGAAATCATAACCACCATTTGTTTATTAAGCTTGAATTAAGCTTCTAGGCTAGCTAGGCGTTCTGCCAATAATTTTTCTAATGCTTCTAAAGCCGTTGCAAAGCCACTGATGCCTTCTGCCAATTTTTCAGTTGCCATGCGGTTTTCAGCGTGTAAACGGTCAAATGTTTCTTTATCAATTGTAAGCTTTTCAATATCTAAAGTTGCTGCGTGAACTGGATCAAGTTTACGGACCAATTCACCTTCAGTTGCTTGTAGTTCAGCTAATAAAGAAGGAGCGATTGTTAATAAATCACTACCTGCTAATTCAGTAATTTCTCCAACGTTACGGAAGCTTGCGCCCATAACTTCAGTTTTGTAACCGAATTTTTTATAGTAGTTGTAGATTTCAGTAACAGAAACAACACCTGGATCTTCAGCAGGGGCATAAGAATCTTTGCCAGTGTCTTTTTTGTACCAGTCAAGAATACGTCCAACGAATGGAGAAATCAATGTGATACCATTTTCCGCACAAGCAATCGCTTGGTGAATACCAAACAATAAAGTCAGGTTAGTGTGAATGCCTTCTTTTTCAAGAACCGCAGCCGCTTGAATACCTTCCCAAGTAGCAGCAATTTTGATCAGGATTCGTTCACGTGAAACGTTAGCTGCTTCATATTGAGCAATTAATTCACGACCTTTAGCAACGGTTGCATCAGTATCAAAAGAAAGACGAGCGTCAACTTCAGTTGATACACGGCCTGGAATGATTTCAAGAATCTTTAAACCAAAAGAAACCGCAAGACGATCAAAAGCCAAAGATACGACATCAGCAGCAGAAGCATCAGCACCTAAGCTATCACGAGCACCTTTTAAAGTATCATCAACGATACCTTGGTATTGCGGCATTTGCGCTGCAGCAGTAATTAATGAAGGGTTAGTGGTAGCATCACGTGGAGTGAAAGTTTCAATTGCCTGAATGTCACCGGTGTCTGCTACAACAACTGTATATTCTTTTAATTGTTCTAATAAATTTTTTGCCATTAGAGTTGCCTTTTATGTTTTAGATTAAAAACGGTTAATCGCTTGTTGGTTATTGCGATTGTATGAGTTTGAGCCTATGGATTAAGATACACGGAAGGGAGTATTTCTTGTTTCAGGCCTAATCAAAGTGAGAGAAACAAAACAATCTTAAGTTCTTGTAGACACTTAAGATTGGGATTTGTTTCTCAATGATTGCTTAAGCTTGGTGACTTAGATACTTTTCAACACCGGTTACTTTTGGAGCTGGTTTCTGCCTTTCACTTAAAGCTTGTCTTGCCAAGTATTTTGCTACTCTACTAGCTTGTGGCTGACTAGCCTGATTATCAAGGTACTTTGCAACACCTGTTAAAGTAACTGCTTTAGCTACTTCTTTTTTAGGCGCCAATGCAGAAATAGCGGCTTGCTTTGCTAAGTACTTTGCAACTTTACTTGGTTGGGGAAGGCTATCTAAGTGTAGCAAATATTTTGCAACTCCAGATACTTCTACTTCCTGTTTTACATGTAACGACTTTACAGCTGCTTGCTTTGCAATATATCTAGCTACATTACTAGGTTGTGGCAAGCTATCTTGATGCTTCAGATATTTAGCTACACCTGTAAGGCCAGGAGTAGGTTTTACATTTTTTAGGTATTTTTCAACACCTGTTACTACATTATTACCTAGTGTTTGTTGTTTTTGTTTTTCAGCAATAGATTGTCTTAATAAGTATTTACTTACGCCTGATGACTGAATTTTATCAAGGCTATCTAAATACTTGGCAACACCGCTCAACGGCTGAGATAACTCATTTTGCGTTTCGCTTGCGAGTACTAATGCATTTTGTTTTTCTAAGTATTTTGAAACGCCTGTAGCTCCACTTGGATCTTTGGTATAAACCGGATAACTGGGTTCATCCTGATAAATATCCTCTTGCTTAGGTCGTTTCAGGAAAAAGAACAAACCTGCGACTGCAGGGAAAAAAAAACCATTCAAGTTTTTTTTGTTCATTGTTAGCCTCTATTACGGACATATTTATCAACGCCAGTTGCGGCTTTCGCTACAGTTGGATTAGCAGCCTGTTTTGCTACATATTTTGCAACACCTGTTGCTTTAACAGCTGATGCAGCTTTTATGTTTGATTCAATGTATCTCGAAACACCGGTGCCAGTAATTTTATTTAAGTATTTCGCTACGCCAGTGTTAAGAGCGTAAGATTTTTGAACTGTAACGGGTGCAGCAGCTGGTTTTTCAGCTGATTTTAACGTTGGCTTTTTAAACAAATAAAATCCGGCTAAACCCAGAGCAACTAAACCAAATAAATAAACCAGACTAGATGATTCTTTTTCTGCTTTAGGAGCTGCTACAACTGTGCTTTCTTCAGCTTCTACAGTACTGCTGGATACTTTTTCTTTGGCAGTGCTAGTTTTTGGTGAAATTTGAGAAGGTTTGTAGTTTGCATCAACATACAGAACTTCTGGTTTAAAGTTGGCTGCAGGGTACTGTGCATCGTGAACGCTTTCTTCACTTGCTGCTTTAGCTACAGGTGCTGATTTTGCTGGCGTTGCTGAGCTGCCTTTAGCAATTAAGTCATTGTTTTGATATATAACTTCTGGCTTAAAGTCAGCGGCTGGATATTGAGCATCATGGGCACTTGCGCCAGTTACTTTTGCAGCGGGTGCTGAGCTGCTTTTAGCGATTAATTCGTTGTTTTGATAAATAACTTCTGGTTTGAAGTCTGCTGCTGGGTATTGTTGATCTGCGCTTACAACGGTACTTGATAATAGTAATACCGCAAATGCACTTCTGGTCAAATTATTCTTTTTCACGTTGCTCACCTAAAAGTCGTAAGAATTGGTTCGAGAGCCCCGTATTGAATTTGTTAACGTGGGACTCTCTATCCAAATGTAATTTGTATAACTACTCTATATTTGGCTTTTTAATTAAAGTACTGCTTCTACGTGCTTAACTACGTTTTCAACGGTAAAGCCGAACTCTTTGAAAAGCAATCCAGCGGGTGCTGACTCTCCAAATCTGTCAAGGCCGACAACTTTACCGTTTGAGCCAACGTATTTCCACCAAAGATCTGTTACGCCGGCTTCAACAGCTACACGTTTAGTAACAGCAGATGGAAGTACAGATTCACGATACTCAGCATCTTGTGCATCGAAAATGTTGGTAGATGGGATAGAAACAACACGGATCTTTTTACCAGCAGCAGTCAACTGCTCTGCAGCCTTCAGTGCAAGTTCAACTTCAGAGCCAGTTGCAATGATAATTGCTTCTGGTTGGCCTTCGCTGTCGCTTAATACATAACCACCACGTGAGATATTGGCAATTTGCGCCTCAGTACGTGGAATATGTGGTAAGTTTTGACGAGAGAATACCAATATTGAAGGGCCATCTTGTCTTTCAAAAGCGGCTTTCCAGGAAATAGTGGTTTCAACAGCATCACATGGACGCCAAACTTGAATGCCTGGAATCAGTCTTAAAGTAGCCGTTTGTTCAATCGGTTGATGAGTTGGACCATCTTCACCTAGACCGATAGAGTCATGAGTGTAAACGAAGATAGAACGAATCTTCATCAAAGAAGCCATACGTAACGCATTACGAGCATATTCTGAGAACATTAAGAATGTTGCGCCGAATGGAATTAATCCACCGTGTAAAGCAACACCGTTCATGATAGCAGACATGCCGAATTCACGGACACCGTAGTTGATGTAGTTAGCATCTGGCTTATCAGCACGCATCGGTCTATAAGTTGACCATTCAGTCATGTTTGAACAGCCTAAGTCAGCTGAACCACCAAAAATTTCAGGTAAAATCTTAGCAAAACCTTCAATAGCGGCTAATGAAGATAAACGTGTAGCAGTTGTTTTGCCTTCAGCAACAACAGCACTTACAAATGCATCCGCTTTTTCTTTCCAATCACTGGGTAAGTCGCCAGCAATACGACGTTGATATTCTGCTGCTAATTCAGGGTAAGCTGCTTGATAAGCTGCGAATTTTTCATTCCAGGCACTTTCAGCTTGAGCACCTTTAGCTTTTGCGTCCCAACCCGCATAAACATCAGCAGGAATAACAAAAGCTTCATGATCCCAGCCTAAAGCTGCTTTAGTCAGATTAATTTCGTCTTGACCTAGGGCAGCACCATGACACGCATGGCTTCCTGCCTTGTTAGGCGAACCAAAACCAATGATAGTTTTACAAGCAATTAAAGAAGGTTTCTCAGTGACTGATTTTGCTAATTCAATGGCTTTAGCGATAGCAGCCGGATCATGTCCATCAACGTCAGCAATAACATGCCAGCCATACGCTTCAAAACGTAAAGGTGTGTTGTCGGTAAACCAACCTTCAACGTGACCGTCAATAGAAATTCCATTGTCGTCCCAGAAAGCGATTAATTTACCTAAACCCAAGGTTCCCGCTAAAGAGCAAGCTTCGTGCGAAATACCTTCCATCAAACAGCCATCACCCAAAAAGGCGTAGGTGTTATGATCGACAATTTCGTGACCGTCTCTGTTAAATTGACCAGCCAATGCTTTTTCTGCAATGGCCATACCCACTGCATTAGTAATGCCTTGACCTAAAGGACCAGTAGTTGTTTCAACACCTTCTGTATAACCATATTCTGGATGACCAGGGGTTTTTGAGTGTAGCTGTCTAAATTTTTGCAGTTCTTCAATAGGTAAGTCGTAACCAGCCAAGTGCAATAAAGAATAGATCAGCATAGAGCCATGACCATTCGACAGCACGAAACGGTCCCGATTCGACCACTTTGGATTAGTAGGATTGTGGATCAAGAAGTCGTTCCACAAAACTTCGGCTATATCAGCCATTCCCATTGGTGCACCTGGATGTCCAGAGTTCGCTTTTTGGACGGCATCCATGCTCAAAGCGCGTATGGCGTTCGCTAATTCTCGGCGCGAAGTCATATTATTCTCCTTTATTATTTTTATAAATTACATGTAGTGACTGCTATCAGTATTGCGATCTTGTCACGAAAAATTCTTCAAAACCTATTTCGTATAATACAGAATGAACGAGTGGTAAAAGCCACTCGTTCCATAGATATTATTCTAAATTGGCGTGCCTTTCTCTCATGATTTCTTCAGGAATTCCTTTTTCATGAATAATATGAGAAATAGTTGCTTCCAGAAACAACAAGGTTGACAGCTCAAATACAGTTCCCATTGGCATGCCCAATACTTTTCCGTACTGTTCACTTTTACCAATCTGGAACACGCCATCAGCCAAGTCGCCAATAGTTGATTCACTTTTGGCTGAAATCAACACTATTTTGGCACCTACTTTCTTTGCGCTTTTAGTGAATGCTATTAATTGTTCTGTCTCTCCAGATCCGGAAATAATGATTAGCAAATCACCGTTCTTAATGCTTGGTGTTACAATTTCGCCTACAACGCTTACATCGTAGCCACCGTGCACTAGTCTCATCGCAAAGAAATTACCGACTAATTTTGATCGACCGGCACCCGCAATAAAAATGCGTTTAGCACCGTCGAGTAGTTCGGTCAGTCTTGCATCATACGTATCATCTGTAGCTTCAAGAATACCTGAAATCTTTTCTATGATAAGTTGCTGATGCATAATTAAACCGCGTCAACTAATTC
>CAIPPE010000147.1 GCA_903866825.1 uncultured Methylococcaceae bacterium | reverse complement strand
GAATCCGGTAGCCCGTTAAACGTGCTACGTATCTGATCAACTAAGTTTAAGTCCATTTTTTTATGCTTTTGCCGCTTGATTCTGTAACGTTGAAAAAGACTTTATTTTAGCAGGAGTTTAAATTGGGAATTGCTGAAGTAAAGTGTTTCTTGAATCGCTGATCAGTTTTTGGCAGCTTTATTTATAATTAAGATAAAATTTTGCGCGTTCAGCCCCCAACCAATCATGTACTTGTGTAAGTGGAATATCTGTAAAATCAATTTCACCCTAGATGTAATTTGATTAAAGCTACTTAAACTCACTTATTTTTAAACTTCGCCGCCAATGCAGCTGTGCGGTCTTCGCCAACTTTTTGCGCATACGGGCGGCTTTCTGTCATTTTGAAATACACATCGATTCCTGGAATATATTTTTCGACTAAACTTTGGCCGTAAATTTTCTGCGTCGCCGATGATACCAGTTGCAGATGTGGCCATGCCGCAACATCCACAGCGGTATACTTATCTCCCAATGCATAAGGTGATAGTTTTATCAATCTGTTTAGACCTATCAATCCCAAGGTTAATTTAACCATAACTTCATCTTTGATTTCCTGAGACACATGGCCGCTAAAAAATGCTTCTGCATATATGCGGCGGGCAATTAACTCGACACTCAACTCCAGATGCTGAATAAACTCTCTACATTTAGCACGCTCAAATGCGCCTGTAGGATAAAGTGGATTAACGGGGAAGGTATCTTCAAGATACTCCAGGATCGCTTGTGATTCAGATAAATAAACATTGTTATATTTACTAAACAACCACCAGCTAAAGCTGGTGGGTTTGAATTGCGGACTGGAAGTCCGGATACGCGTCGACTTAACGACGCGTCTTATGGAGGTTCCATCTTAAATTCATCATTCGGATTCGGCTCAAAATGATGTTCCAGATACTCTTTAATCATTTCTTCCGTCATCTGTCCAACTGTGGCACAGAAATATCCTCTCGCCCAAAAATGTCGCCCCCAATATTTCTTCTTCAAATGTGGGAATTCTTCGAACAGTCGACTTGCCGTATTGCCTTTGATCCGCCTCATAATTTCACTGGGAGCCATATTTGGCGGGGCACTCACCAAAATATGCACATGATCTTTGCTAACCACCCCACTTACAATCCTTATCTCGAAGGTCTCACAAACTTGAAGAACCAGAGCTCGAACTCGTTCAGCAACATCGCCTGTCAACATTTTATAACGATATTTAGTCAGCCAAACAAAGTGATACTCTATTTGAAAAACTGTTTGGCTGCCATACCTGTAATCCATGACACCCCACAAAGCTTGCCATTTTATCAACTAAAGCTAACCGGCTGGAAGACGGTGGTTTCAACCTTGTGACGAAAAATGAACATCCGCCTCCACATTTTCATGTTTACTATCCTGAATACACAGCAACTGTAGACATTAACACTTGCGAATTGATAGAGGGAAACTTACCAAGAAAGCAAATCAAGCTTGTCCTTGCATGGGCAGAATTACACCAAGAAGAGCTTTTTAATGATTGGAATTTAGTTATGAATGGCGAGGAGCCTTTTAAAATAAAACCATTAGAATAAACAGGAGATAGTATGTATCCATCAGTGATATCTGTTGTACCCAGAGATAATTATGTGCTTGAGATTGCATTTAGTAATGGTCAAAGTGGTCCATTAGATATGAAGCCATATTTAGGTTTTGGTGTTTTTAATCGACTCAGAGATTACATTTCTTTTGAAAAAGTTTTTGTTGCTTATGATACGATTGAATGGGAGTCGGGAGCTGACCTTGATCCTGAATTTGTTTACGCTAAATGCAAAAAAAATCTGTCTAATCCAAATTGGGGAGGAACTTTGGGTGATTCACGCCTTCCAGAAAAAATAGACACAGGGCATTAAAACTCCAGGGCATGAAATAGACCTTGTACTGGGCGTATAAAACGATTGAAGAAATTCTTGCGATGAATACTGAAAATTGCTATAAACAAAAAAGGGCCTTACGGCCCTTTTAATTCAATCAACGACTTTAGAAGTCTTTACTCTTCTTCTTTTTCAACTTCTTTAATGCTTAATCTAACTCTACCTTGACGATCGATTTCAAGCACTTTAACTCTAACAATATCACCTTCATTCAAACGATCACTGACTTTATCAACGTGCTCATCTGAAATTTGAGAGATATGAACCAAACCATCTTTACCCGGCAGAATAGTAACAAAAGCACCGAAGTCCATCAATCTGACTACTTTACCTTCATAGGTTTTACCTACTTCAACTTCAGCAGTAATTTCTTCGATAAGACGACGCGCTTCTTCGCCTGCCGCTTTATCAACAGAAGCAATTTTAACGATTCCATCATCAGTCAAATCAATACTTGCACCCGTTTGTTCAGTGATACTGCGGATAGTTGCACCACCTTTACCAATGACTTCACGAATTTTGCTAGGATCAATTTTGAAAGTAATAATGCGCGGTGCAAAATCAGACATCTCATCACGAGTGCTGGATAACGCCTTATTCATTTCATCCAGAATATGTAAACGCCCTTGCTTTGCTTGTTCCAAAGCCGTTTTCATAATTTCTGCAGTGATACCATCAATTTTGATATCCATTTGTAATGCAGTGATACCGTTGACTGAACCAGCCACTTTGAAATCCATATCACCCAGGTGATCTTCATCGCCCATGATATCTGATAAAACAGCAAAGCTATCGCCTTCTTTAATTAGGCCCATTGCAATACCTGCAACCGGTGAACTAATCGGCACACCCGCATCCATTAAGGCTAAACTACTGCCGCAGACAGAAGCCATAGAACTTGAACCATTGGATTCAGTGATTTCAGAAACTACACGAATGGTGTAAGGAAATTCATCCATGTTAGGTAAAACAGCTGCAACACCGCGTTTTGCTAATCGGCCATGACCTATTTCACGACGTTTAGGTGAACCCACAAAACCAGTTTCCCCTACACTGTAGGGAGGAAAGTTATAATGTAGCATAAACGGTTCTTTATATTCACCAGATAAGGCGTCAATAATCTGTGCATCACGCGCAGTACCTAAGGTAGCAACAACCAGGGCTTGAGTTTCGCCACGTGTAAATAAAGCAGAACCATGTGTTCTAGGTAAAACACCCGTTCTGATAGTAATCGGTCTGATTTTATCCAGAGCACGACCATCAATGCGTTTACTTTCATCAAGAATAGCATTACGAACGATGCGATATTCTAAATTCTCGATAATGCTACGGATGTCATTTTCGGCATAATTCTCTGACAACTTCTCGATAACCGCATTACGAATACCTTTGAGTTGCTCTTGGCGAACTAGTTTTTCTGCAACGGTATAAGCTTCTTTAATGCCCGCTTCAACTTCGTGAGTCACTAACTCAATAAGCTCTGCATTAGTTGCCGGGGCAACCCACTCAACTACACCGGTCCCCGCTAATTGGGCAAATTCATTAATTGCAGTAATAGCCACTTGCATTTGCTCATGACCAAATAATACGGCGCCCAGCATCACTTCTTCAGACAGCTCTAATGCTTCTGACTCAACCATTAATACAGCTTGAGAAGTACCCGCTACGACGAGTGTGAGTTGAGACTCTAATAATTCGGTCGGTGAAGGATTTAATAAATATTCACCGTCTTTATAACCTACACAAGCGGCGCCAACAGGACCGTTAAAAGGTAGACCTGAAACAGCTAATGCAGCAGAAGCCCCTAAAAGAGAAGCAATTTCAGGATCGACATCAGGATTTAAAGAAATCACTGTGGCAACAATTTGGACTTCGTTAGTATAACCTTCAGGAAAGAGCGGTCGAATCGGTCGATCAATCAGTCTTGATGTCAACGTCTCTTTTTCGCTGGGACGACCTTCTCTCTTAAAAAAGCCGCCAGGTATTTTACCAGCTGCATACGCTTTTTCTTGATAATTAACTGTTAGTGGAAAAAAGTCTCCTCCATTAGCTTCTTTTTTACCAACGACGGTAACCAGTAACGAGGTTCCATCTATATCGATTATGACAGCGCCATCGGCTTGACGCGCTATTTCACCCGTTTCTAAAGTAACAAGTTTATCGCCGTACTGAAATTCTTTCCTAATAGGATTCACTATTGGGTTCCTTTGTTTAAATATTATTTAAAGGCTTGTGCTGGGTTAATTTAAATTAACCCAGACTACAGTTGTACCATTTTTAGCTCTGACTTAAGCTACGGAATATCAAAACAACTGATAGCCGTGACTCATTCTATATTGAAGAGTGATTAAAATCGCTAATAATTCGATTAATTCAACACGAGTGACTTAATCATAACTACTTGCATCTTAACAACTTAAAGATCAGAGCGATTAAGCGAGAAATTTTTACTTACGTAAACCTAGACGCTCAATTAATGAACGGTAGCGGTTACTATCTTTGTTTTTTAGATAATCTAACAACTTACGACGTTGGTTAACCATCCGTAATAATCCACGACGTGAATGATTGTCTTTTTTGTGAGTTGCAAAGTGCGGTGTTAAATGCAATATATGCGCTGTTAACAGCGCTATCTGTACTTCAGGTGAGCCAGTATCGGTTTCTGATTGACGATACGCTTCGACAACCGCTTTTTTTTGTTCTGCTGTAAATGGCATTTATAATCCCTAAGATTAAGATTAAGATTAAAATCGCCTGAGACGATCTTGGTTACACTGATTTCCACGATAGGGAGTAGAAATCAATATCTGTATTAACAATCCTCTCTTGGATTGCTAGTGAGTAGTCATATTAAATAACTTCTTCGGGGCTATTTTACCATCTAATCCAATTTCCCCCAACCCCAAAAAGACATCAGCATGATACATTCTTATTGCACCTGGCAAGATTGTCCCATTGACATTAAATGAACCTGGGTAGTTAATAGCTTGCCCATAATTAATAGCGACTGCTTCTGCCTCGGATAATCGAGCAGATGGCAAAAAATCTAAAGGCTTATCGACCGCTATCAATGAAGCAAATAAATCCTGTTCATCCATCGCTGTTAACTGCTCAAAAGTTTTTGCTTGTTGAATACTAAACTGACCTGCTTCTAACCTACGTAAAGCCTGAACGGTTCCGCATGTACCTAAAGCATAAGCAATGTCTTCAGCCAGTGATCGTATATAAGTACCTTTTGAACAAAGCACGTCTAACACCAGTTGATCAGAACGACTTAACTCGGCATCTTCAAACCTAACATCTTCCAATAAGTTCAATTCAAAGATAGTAATACGCCTCGCTTCTCGCTCAATGGTTATACCTTCTCTGGCTAATTCATAAAGCTTTTTACCATTGTGCTTTAAGGCAGAATACATGGGTGGAACCTGATCGATTTCACCGACAAATTGCTGTAAACAAGCCTTAAGCGACGCCATAGAATAATCTGGAACTGGCTTTGTTAAAATCACCTCCCCCTCGGCATCCCCTGTATCTGTCATAACACCCAACTGGACAACAACCTGATAACGTTTATTATCATCCAGCATTAATGCCGAGACTTTGGTCGCCTCACCAAAACACAGCGGTAACAAACCGGTCGCTAATGGATCCAGACTACCGGTATGCCCCGCTTTATTAGCATTAAATAAACGCCTCACTTCCTGCAAGGCTTTATTTGATGACACACCTAAACGCTTATCTAACAGTATGATGCCGTGAACATTGCGTCCAGACTTACGTTTACTCATAGATCCTTTTGTTCTAAATCATGCCTGTCCACTTCACTTAATAACTCAGCGACGCGCATGCCTTTATCAAAAGAATCATCATAATAAAATCGCAGTTCAGAAATATGCCTTAAGCGCATTCTTTTAGCTAACAGATGTCGAATGACTGGAGATAGCTCATTCAACAACTTAACATTAGCCCGCTTACCCTGCTCATCTACATTGAGTACCGTAACATACACTTTTGCAACAGCAAGATCCTTGGTTACCTCAACTTCATTGATAGTAATAAAACCTAACCTTGAATCATCAATATCGCGTTGCAAAATATAGGATAACTCTTTTTGCATCTGCGATGAAACGCGGGCATTACGACCAAATTCATTTGCCATTAGCTTACAGTTCCCGCTTGATTTCTATGCGCTCAAAGACTTCGATTTGATCACCCGGTCTGACATCGTTGTAGTTTTTAACACCGATACCACACTCCATGCCCATTTTAACTTCAGTGGCATCATCTTTGAAACGACGTAAAGATTCCAGTTGCCCTTCATAAATAACCACGTTTTCACGTAATACCCGAATAGGCAAGTTTCTCTTAACAAAACCATCAACGACCATACAGCCAGCAATTGCGCCATATTTAGGTGATTTAAAGACATCACGCACTTCGGCAAGACCCACAATTTGCTCTTTGATTTCAGGAGCCAACATACCACTAATTGCTTTCTTGACTTCATCGATTGCATCATAAATGACGCTGTAGTAATGCAGATCAATGTTTTTCTCTTCGATCATTTTTCTAGCGGTTGCATCGGCTCTAACATTAAATCCAATTAAAATAGCGCCTGAAGCTAAAGCTAAGTTAGCATCACCTTCATTAATACCACCCACACCACCAAAGATAACTTTAACTTCAACTTCGTCATTTGAAAGACTGACTAAAGAGCCGCGTAAGGCTTCCAAACTACCTTGTACATCCGTTTTTATAACCAGATTGACACTGGCTATCTCTCCAGTCGCCATTCTAGAGAAGACCTCATCCAGTTTTGATGCTTGCTGTGCGGCATGTTTACTGAATTTCTTACGGTCTTCACGATGCTTCGCTAAATCTTTAGCGATACGTTCATTTTGCACAACCAGGAATTCATCACCGGCATTTGGAGTTCCTGATAAGCCAAGAATTTCAACCGGCACACAAGGTCCTGCTTCTTTAATCGCTTTACCGTTTTCATTAAACATCGCACGAACACGACCGTATTCCTGACCGCATAAAACCATTTGACCATTTTCTAAGGTGCCTTTTTGGACCATTACAGTGGCAACCGCTCCGCGCCCTTTATCCAGTCTGGATTCAATGACCAGCCCCGATGCCGCACCTTCAACAGGAGCCGTTAACTCTAAAATTTCAGTTTGAACGATTAAGGCTTCAATTAACTCATCAATACCCTGCCCGGTTTTCGCTGAAATCTTAAGGAATTGCACATCACCGCCCCATTCTTCAGCCAATACATTAAGAACAGAAAGCTCTTGCATGACTTTTTCAGGATTTGCAGAAGGCTTATCCATTTTATTGATCGCGACAATAATTGGCACATTGGCAGCCCTAGCATGCTCGACTGCTTCTTTAGTTTGTGGCATCACCCCATCATCGGCAGCAACAACTACAATAACAACGTCCGTGATATCGGCACCACGCGCTCTCATAGCTGTAAACGCAGCATGACCCGGAGTATCTAAAAACGTCACTGAACCGTGGTCCGTTTTAACTTGATACGCACCAATATGCTGTGTGATACCACCTGCCTCACCTGCAGCAACACGTGTTTTACGAATATAATCCAACAATGAAGTTTTACCGTGATCGACATGACCCATAATGGTAACAATAGGCGCACGAGGCAATTCAACACGATTATCTTCGCTCTGAGCTTCAGCTAACATTTCTTGCTCAAGATCATCATCGCTTTGCATAATCGCTTTATGCCCCATTTCTTCAACTAAAATCACCGCCGTTTCCTGGTCGATACTTTGGTTGATGGTTGCCATAATACCCAGCTTCATCAAATGCTTAATAACTAATGCGGCTTTCACGCTCATTTTTTGAGCCAAGTCAGACACAATAATCATTTCAGGTATAGTCACCTCATGGACGATTGGCGCAACCGGCATTTCAAATTGATGTTTACCATCAGATTGAACCGCATTACGCTGAGGAGGCTGCTTCCCTTTCTTCTTACCTTTTTTTGCATCTTTTCCAGATGACCGTGATGAACCACCGCCTTCATCCTGTTTTTTTCTATGCAAGGTATCTTGTTTAACAGCAGCCTGCTGTCTTACTTTATCGGCATTCTTTCTAATTGATTCTTCCAGGCGACTTTCTTTTTCTTGCTGTTTTTTTCTAGCGTCTTCTGCTTCTTTAGTTTTTATAGACTTTTCCTGCTTAATTTTCTTTTCTTCTTTTATTTTTAAAGCTTCGAATTTTGCTTCGGACTCAACTGCGTCAACGGCCTCAAGCTCTATGTCAAGATCGATATCAATGATAGGTAAGGTTTCAATCTCTGGCTCTACCTCTTTTTTAGGTTCTGGCTCAGCGACTACTAACGTTTCAACAGCTTCAACTTCTTCAACTATTTTTTCAGGTACTGATACAGGGGCTTGAATATCAATTACTGGCTCAACTACTGCTTCAATATTTTCGACTGATAGTATTTTTTCCGAATGCTCTAAGTTATCGCCAATATTTTGCTCAACTAAAACTGGAGTAGCAACGACTTCGTTTTCATGCTTTGCTTCCTGCTCATCAATTTGACTACGCTTGATATAAGTTTTCTTTTTACGAACTTCAACGCTAATAGTCTTCGTAGAACTACCAGGCACACTCGCCTGTTTTATTTCAGTTACCTTTCTACGCTCCAAAGTAACTCGTCTGGGAGAATTTGCTGATTCGCCGTCCGCCTTTCCATGACGTTTACGCAGATGCGCAAGCAATTGCATTTTCTCATCCTCATTAATAAAATCATCAGGCGAGCTAGCAGACAAACCCGCCTCTTTTAGCTGCTCCAATAAACGTTCCAGAGGTATTTTTACTATCTCTGCTAATTGCTTTACCGTCTTATCACTCATCTTATACCCCTTAATTACTCGCTATGTGCCTTAAGCAAACCAAGGCTCACGCGCCTTCATAATTAATTTTGCCGCCCGCTCTTCATTAATACCTGAAAAATTAAGCAAATCATCTACTGATTGTTCTGCTAAATCATCCATTGTAATAATACCTTGTCCTGCTAACTCATAAGCCAAATCAGAATCCATACCTTCCATTTCTAACAAATCTTTTGCTGGTTCGGCTGAATCGATTTTTTCTTCCAGTGCAATTGCACTAATTAACAAGGCATCTTTTGCTCGGCTTCTCAATTCATTAACGAGAGCTTCATCAAAGCCTTCAATTTCCAGCATTTCACTAACTGGAACATAAGCAATTTCTTCGACACTATTAAAACCTACTTCAGCAAGAATTAAAGCAATATCTTCGTCAACATCTAATTGGTCAATAAACATTTGCTTTATTTTACCAACTTCTGCTTCTGCACTTTGCTCTGCTTTAGACGCGTCAATAACGTTTAACTCCCAACCGGTCAGCTGGCTCGCTAAACGAACATTTTGCCCACCCCGGCCAATCGCTTGGGAAAGATTATCAGAACTTACCGCCAAATCCATACTGTGCCTATCTTCATCCACTACAATAGACTGAATCTCAGCGGGTGACATCGCATTAATAACAAATTGGGCTTCACTGGGGTTCCAAAGAATAATATCAACCCGTTCACCAGCCAATTCATTGGTAACGGATTGTACTCTTGAACCCCTCATACCAACGCAAGCGCCAACTGGGTCCAAGCGTGGATCATTGCTCTTGACAGCCAGTTTTGCTCTTGAACCTGGATCACGAGATGCACCAATAACAGATATCAAACCTTCACCCACTTCAGGCACCTCTAAACGAAATAGAGCGATTAACAATTCTGGTGCAGTTCGACTTACAAATAATTGTGGTCCTCGTGGTTCTGATCTTACATCTTTTAAGTATCCTCTAACTCTGTCGCCGATCCGAACTGATTCACGTGGAATCATGTCTTCTCTGGCAATATAAGCTTCAATATGACCACCTAAATCTAAATAGATACTGCCCTTTTCAATGCGCTTGACAACCCCAGTAATCAATTCGCCAATACGACTTTTATAGGCATCTACTATTTTACTGCGTTCTGCTTCTCTTACTTTATGAATAATGACCTGTTTAGCCGTTTGAGCTGCAATTCGACCAAAATCAACGGATTCAATTTCTTCTTCAATAATGGCTCCAACTTGTATAGAAGGATCATCCAATCGAGCTACCTCTAACAAAATCTGAGTTGTAGGGGATTCAACGTCTCCATCACATGCCGAATTAGCTGCAACAACTTCCCATTGCCTAAAAGTAACGTAATCACCTGTTTTTCTGTCAATGGCAACGCGAGCTTTAATAGTATTAGCGTGACGCTTAATGGTAGCGGCTTCCAATGCAGATTCTATAGCTTGAAAAACGACTTCCTTTTCAATTTCCCTTTCATTAGAAAAAACCTCAACTACTAACAAAATTTCTTTATTTGCCACTTCGGCCTCCTTTTTCAATTAAGTATTCAGGCACCAAACGCGCTTTACTCATCGCGTCAAAGGGCACCTCATAAATCTGCTCGCCTTCTTGAAGAGTGATAACATCACCTTCAACTTTTTTTATCAGGCCTGTTATTTTTCTTCTACCCTCTATGGCTCTAAACAAATTGACCGCAACCGTTTCATCAAGGTATTCTTCAAACTGACTGATTTTGAAAAAAGGTCGATCCGCTCCGGGAGAAGATACCTCTAGCTGATAGTTACCTTGTATAGGGTCTTCTACATCCAGTACGCCACTGATTTGGTGACTAACCTTGGTACAATCATCGACTAAAATTCCGTTTTCACTGTCTATATAAATTCTTAATAAGCCATGTCTTGGATGCGGGTTATAGTCAATACCAACACACTCATAACCTAAACCTTCTACAATGGGCTCGATTAAGTTAAGCAAATGCTCGGGAGCCTGTTTCATGGTTTCCTCATTTATTTTCGCACAAAAAAAAAGAGCCAAAGGCTCTTCCATTAACAATCTACTATAAGCTTCCACAAACCGAAGCCCAGAAAATAAAAAACCCCATAAAGGGGTTCTAAAATATGGTAGCGGGGGCAGGATTTGAACCTACGACCTTCGGGTTATGAGCCCGACGAGCTACCAAGCTGCTCCACCCCGCGATTGATTTATAGTATTATAAAGATATATTAATAATAAGCAAGCACTTTATTTCACCAGATCAACTTTCGCCTGACTCTTTGAACAATTAACTCAAAATTCTAGAGGCCTTAGCATTTCAAATGAACACTAAAGCCCCGAGTTACAGCAGCTATCAGATAAGATCGATTCAGAAAAACAATCTACCTAAATCAATGAAATTGTTTCTGCACGGTTAATTATATCAATTGAAACCTTACCCTCTTGAGCTAACCAGCCAATTCCTCGCTGAATTGTTTTCTCATCACTATCAATTTCCTTAATTAACTTCGCCACGCTAATAGGCCCATTTTTATCAAGAAAATTCCAGATCTCACCTGCTGTAATACCAACTATCTCTGACATATTTATCACCTTGAGTTATTAATTAACGAATAAAATTGCATGTTATATTACTATAGATGCCATGCCTATTGATTAGCCAAATCCATAACACACTTTAATTTAGCACTCTATAGAACATGACTGATAGCTTAGCAACAATTACTGGACTTCTTCAGCAGTTTGGTCCAATTCAAAAGCCGTATGTAATGCTCTAACAGCCAGCTCCAAATATTTCTCATCGACCACCACAGAAATTTTTATTTCTGATGTGGCAATCATACGTATGTTAATCCCTTCTGAAGCCAGTGTTTTAAACATCGTACTTGCAATACCTGCATGTGAACGCATACCAACACCCACGATTGAAACTTTTACAATCGTGTTATCGCCAGTCACCTTTCTCGCACCTAACGCAACACAAGATTCTTCCAGTATTGCTTTTGCACGCGGATAATTATTTCTGTCCACAGTAAATGTGAAATCTGTGGTGGCATCATCGGCAATATTTTGCACAATCATATCCACTTCAATATTAGCATCAGCTATAGGACCTAAAATTTTATAAGCAACACCTGGTAAATCTGGGACGCCAGTAATTGTTAATTTATCCTCGTCCCGGTTAAAGGCAATACCAGAAATTAAAGCACTTTCCATTTGTGATTCCTCGTAGGTGATGAGTGTGCCACACCCTTCTTTAAATGATGACAGTACACGTAAAGCTACATTGTATTTACCGGCAAACTCTACCGATCTGATTTGTAAAACTTTTGATCCTAAACTGGCCATTTCCAGCATTTCTTCAAAAGTAATATGATTAAGCCGACGGGCTTTCGGCTCAACTCGTGGGTCAGTGGTATAAACCCCATCAACATCCGTATAGATATGACACTCATCCGCTTTTAAGGCCGCTGCTAACGCTACCGCCGTTGTGTCCGACCCTCCTCGACCCAAAGTAGTAATATTGCCCTGTTCATCAACTCCCTGAAAACCTGCGACAACAACGATTTTACCTCCATCAAGATCAGCCCGGATCTTAATGTCCTCTATCTCGCGAATTCGAGCTTTGGTAAACGCACTATCCGTTAAAATTTTAACCTGAGTCCCCGTGTATGAAGTGGCCTTACAACCCAGTTCATGCAATGCCATACAAAGCAAGGCTACAGTGACTTGTTCACCCGTCGATATTAAAACATCCATTTCACGATCAGTTGGCTGCGTCTGCATTTGTTTTGCCAAAGCAATTAATCGATTCGTTTCGCCGCTCATAGCGGACAATACAACGATAATTTGATCACCTTGATCTTGTACTTTTTTTACTTTTTCAGCGACCGACTTAATGCGTTCAACAGAACCCACCGACGTTCCGCCGAACTTATATACGTATAATGCCATTCAATAAAACCTATTATTAAGCGCCTAATTGCGCTTGTATCCAAGCAGGAACACCCGCCAACGCTTCAGATAATCCAGATGGATTATTACCACCAGCCATTGCTAAATCAGGTTTACCACCGCCTTTGCCACCGACATGAGTCGCTACAGAGTTAACTAAATCACCTG
The DNA here is from genome assembly GCA_903866825.1 of uncultured Methylococcaceae bacterium. GTDB lineage: Bacteria > Pseudomonadota > Gammaproteobacteria > Methylococcales > Methylomonadaceae > Methylobacter_C. The sequence continues at coordinate 13,469 of CAIPPE010000147.1, read as the reverse complement.
CCTTTATCTTTCCTACCTGATCTTTTGAAACCACTGCAATTAAGCTGACCTTGTCACCTTCAACCACTGATAAAACAATAGCACAACTGCCCAGTTTATTTTTCAATTGATCAGCAAGATCCCGTAAGGCTTTAGAATCAACATCATTCAACTTAACAGCCAACACTTTAATGCCCAGCACATCAACCGCTTGAGCAATAAGTGAATCACCCGCAGCACTTGCCAATTTTGAGTTTAAGCGATCAATTTGTTTCTCTAAGGAGCGGGTCTTTTCAAGCAACTGCTCTACTTTTTCAGCCGCTTTATCTACTGAACTCTTCAAAATCCCGGCAATACTACTTAACGCAGCATCACAACTGATAATCCATTCAACACCTCCACTACCAGTAACCGCTTCAATGCGTCTAACGCCAGCCGCAACACCTGTTTCAGAGATAATTTTAAAGCACCCAATATCCCCTGCTCTTTTAACATGCGTACCACCGCAAAGCTCAGTCGAGAACCCGCCTATCTTTAAAACTCTGACCTCATCACCGTATTTTTCGCCAAATAAGGCCATAGCGCCCGCTTGTACCGCTAAATCCTTAGCCATGACCTCAGCGGTAACTCGGTTGTTTAACCGAATTTGCTCATTAACCAAACGCTCAAGAGTCGAAATTTGTTCAGGCGTCACGGGTTCGAAATGAGAAAAGTCGAAACGTAAACGCTCAGGATTGACTAAAGATCCCTTTTGGCTCACATGCTCACCTAAAACCTGCCTTAAAGCCGCATGTAATAAATGTGTAGCGGAATGATTAAGCTCGGTTGCTTTTCGAGCTTCGGCATTAACTACTGCATGGCATAATTGATCGACACTCAATGCGCCAGACAACACTTTACCTGTATGTAAAAATAAAGTTCCTCCCTGCTTTTGAGTGTCCGTTACTTCAAATAGAGCACCTGACGCTATAATCTGACCACTATCACCGACCTGACCGCCCGACTCGCCATAGAAAGGCGTTTTATCTAAAACGACCAAGCCTTCGTCACCAGCCTGTAAGCTGGAAACGGGTTGCCCATGACTATACAAAGCAATAATTTGCGCCTGATCATCCAAGTGCTCATAACCCGTAAAATCAGTCTGACTGTCCAGCTTAATTTCCTGACTGTATTCTGCACTAAAACTACTTGCCGACCTTGCTCTATCACGTTGTGCGGTCATTGCCACTTCAAAACCGGCATGATCCACCGTCAAATTATTTTCACGGGCAAAATCTGCAGTTAAATCTACTGGAAAACCATAGGTATCATATAACTGAAACACTGTTTCACCCGGAATAACCGTATCTTGTAATTTAGCAACACAGGCTTCAAGAATTTTCATCCCTTGCCCAAGCGTTTCCGCAAAACGCTCTTCTTCTTTCTTTAAAACCCTCTCAACCTGTTCTTGAGCTGCTTTAAGCTCTGGAAAAGCAGGCCCCATTTCAACCACTAAAGGTTCGACTAATTTATAAAAGAATACATCCTGAATACCTAATCGATACCCATGACGAATAGCACGCCGAATAATACGACGTAATACATAACCCCTTCCTTCGTTCGACGGCATCACACCATCCGCGACCAAAAAGGCGCAGGAACGAATATGATCTGCAACTACCCTTAAAGAACTTAACGTTAAATCAGTCGTGCCGACAATTTGGGCGGCTGCTTTTAGAATGCCTTGAAATAAATCAATTTCGTAATTGTTATGTACGCCTTGCAACACCGCGCTAATACGCTCTAGCCCCATCCCGGTGTCAACTGAAGGCTTTGGCAACGGTGTCAGAGCTCCATCAGCAGCACGATCATATTGCATGAACACCAGATTCCACACTTCAATATATCGATCACCATCTTCATCAGGAGAGCCTGGAGGTCCACCCGGAATATCTTCACCATGATCGTAGAATATCTCTGTACAGGGGCCACAGGGTCCCACATCCCCCATAGACCAAAAATTATCTTTCGCACCTATCCTGGATAGCCTATCCGCAGGTACGCCGACCTCATTCAACCAGATATCTGCTGCTTCTTCATCTTCTTCAAAAACAGTCACCCATAATTTAGTGGCAGGAATTTCTAATTCTTTAGTTAAAAAGTCCCAGGCATAATGAATGGCATCTTTCTTAAAGTAATCCCCAAAGCTAAAATTGCCGAGCATTTCGAAAAAGGTATGGTGTCTTGCAGTATAGCCCACATTCTCTAAATCATTATGCTTGCCACCCGCTCTGACACAGCGCTGAGTTGTCACCGCTTTATTGAAATTACGCTGCTCTCGACCTAAAAACACATCCTTAAACTGAACCATCCCTGCATTAGTAAATAATAAGGTTGGATCGTTACCCGGAACAAGAGAACTAGAAGGTTCTATGGAATGCCCACGCTGATTAAAAAACGCCAGGAAGGCAGTGCGCAACTCTGCGCTTGTCATTTTTTTCATGGTAATAAGTGATTTTTAAAAGGTGCTAACGACACCCTACAATTTAATATTTAAATGATCAAACAAAGTACTAATCATCGAGCCAGGAAAACCGCGCTGAATTAAAAAACGGCTACGTTTTGCCCATTCATTAAGATCAAGATGTACATCATACCCATATCTCTTGATATAAACCTGTTCAAGCAAATTCATCCAGCTACCAACAGTCTTTTCTACAGCCTCGTCAAGTGAAAATCCGCTAATCCCGTTTCTCTTCAGCTCATAAGCCAGATAAATAGGGCCATAGCCCTTTTGAATACGATATTGGGTATAACTCTCTGCATATCTTAAATCGCTTTGCCAGCCTTGTAGAGCCAAATCTTCAATAACTGCTAAAATTTCGCCCTTTTCAAAGCCTTTCGCTAATAATTTATTCAATAATTCAATTTGGCTATGCTCCCTCATTGCCAACAGACGGATACACATTTGTTCAATTTGCTTTAATCCGGTCTTTTTCGCGTCTTGATTCTCAACCATTTACGTCAGAGGTAAGAACTCGCCTTATATCTCATCGATTTCAGCGACATCAATCAAATCAACAATTGGTTGTAACTTGCTAAAAGCTTCCGTTCTTATTTTAACTTCAATTTCCTTGGCTTTCTCAGGATGTTCTTTTAAAAACAACTTAACATTCTCTTTACCCTGACCAATTTTTTCTTCGCCATAACTGTACCACGAGCCTGATTTTTGAATAAAGCCATAGCTCACACCCAGATCGACAATTTCACCCAGAAAAGAGATCCCTTCTCCGTATAAAATCTCAAACTCTGCCTGTCTAAAGGGCGGAGCTACTTTATTTTTAACAACCTTTACCCGAGTTTCGTTGCCAATAACTTCATCGCCCTTTTTTACAGAACCAATACGGCGAATATCCAAACGCACTGAGGCATAAAACTTAAGTGCATTACCACCTGTAGTCGTTTCAGGACTACCAAACATAACCCCGATTTTCATTCTAATTTGATTAATGAAAATAACTAAGGTATTTGATCGCTTGATATTACCTGTTAATTTTCTTAAGGCTTGAGACATCAAACGAGCTTGCAAACCCATATGAGAATCGCCCATGTCACCTTCAATTTCTGCCTTTGGGGTTAAGGCAGCAACAGAATCGATGACTACAATATCAACGGCTCCAGAACGCACTAACATATCTGTAATTTCTAATGCCTGTTCACCGGTATCTGGCTGAGAAACCAATAACTCATCTACATTAACTCCAATTTTCTCTGCATAACCAGGGTCCAGTGCATGTTCTGCATCCACGAAAGCTGCTGTTCCGCCCAGCTTTTGCATTTCTGCAATCACTTGCAACGTTAAGGTAGTTTTACCAGATGATTCTGGCCCATAGATTTCTATAACCCGACCTCTGGGCAAACCTCCACAACCTAAAGCAATGTCCAAACCCAAAGAACCTGTAGAGACAACATCAATATCACGAGAAGCAGCCACATCTCCCATTCTCATTACGGAACCTTTTCCAAACTGCTTTTCTATCTGCATCAGCGCGGCACCTAACGCTTTCTTTTTGTTCTCATCCATTATATTTACCTTGAAGGTTAGAAAAATGTCGGTTAGGTAATCTTATTATTATCACATAGACCTATTGGTTCGGGTAGTTCGACTGCTTAAAAACTCTCGGCTTTGGCTCTGGCTTCTTTACCCCCATTAAGATCACCCTGAATTTCACGGGCTCTGGCAACCAACAACCAACTGTGTTTTTTCATATTAGCATCGTTAGAGGCTAACAACGCGGCTTTTTTTGCCAGATCTTCTGCTAAACGGGGTTTAGACTGCTTTAACTTTAATAATGCCAACTTATAGTACAAAGTAGCATTACGGGGTTCAATCCTGATAGCTCGCTCTATGGTAGTGGTTGCCGCCTCAAGATTCCCTGACTGACTACTTTGATTTGCGGCTGATGCTAAAGCGCCCACAGCTGGAGACAAAGGAGCGAAGCTTTGTAATGGCTCAAAAGTCGGTGGCTGAATGACAACAGGCTCCGGATTAAGCTCATGCACCATGGATCCTGGACCTTGTTGCTGGGCCGGGTTTGAAGCTCCCCCCTGTTCCGCAGAGGGCGCTGTCGGTTCCTGCTCTTCCTTTTGCAATTCTGGGGCCATAAACTGAGGCTGCACCTCTTCTAACTTTGGACCAAGGCGTTCAACATCGCTCAGCGGTTTAGTTTCTACCACTTCTGGGGCAGGCTGAGGTATCGGCTCAGGCACAACGACCGGCGCAGGTTTTTTGGGCTTTATCAACTCAGGAGGTGGTGTTTTGCTACGCACAACCGCACCGCTTCCATAGACTGGGGCAGGAGGCTGGGTCGCACAACCCACCAGCAATAGAGTTAATGAACCCATTAAAATAAGTCTTTGAATGTGCATAGTCATATGCCTCTTAAAAAGGGATATCATCATCAAAATCTTCATAGGCCGGTGGTGAAGGCGGCATACCACCATCCGAATGACTGAGTGGCACTGGAGATTTAGATTGATACGCAGGCTTTGAAGAAGATGAAGAATATCCAGAAGCCGCCTGATCATTACCAAAATTAGCAGTTCCTCCTGTACGACTATCTAACATATGCATTTCTGTTGCAATAATTTCAGTTGTATAACGGTCCTGACCGTCCTGGGCCTGCCATTTACGGGTTTGTAAACGGCCTTCGACATATACCTGCCCACCTTTCTTTAAATATTCACCCGCTATTTCAGCCAACCGATTAAAAAATACTACGCGATGCCATTCAGTAGATTCTTTCTTTTCACCCGACTTATCTTTCCATCTGAAATTAGTCGCTAACGTTATATTCGCTACAGCACCTCCCGATGGCATATAGCGAACCTCTGGATCGGCACCCAATCTGCCAATCAATGTAACCTTATTCAGCATTTATTCTCCAAAATTTTAATCGATATAAGCATATAGTACCCGAACATCGTTATTAAATTAAGCTAATTAGCCTATTAACTCTGCTGTCCTTGAGATTCTGCTAGAATCTGAATGACGTCACCCATTTTTTTAGTTGCTTGCCAACCCAGCTTTTCTAATGCCTTACTTGCATTACCCTGACTCCAAGGGATTTCATTGGGTCTAATAAACTGAGTATTCTGGATGACGTGATCTTTCCAGTTCAGTCCATAATGCGCAAATGACCGAGCCACAAATTCCTGTAAAGAATTGGCCTCCCCAGTAGCAATAACAAAATCTTCCGCTTTATCAGCCTGAAGAATTCGCCACATAGCATCGACGTACTCAGGCGCCCACCCCCAATCCCGAACGATACTTAAGTCCCCCAAATTGAGCTTGTTCTTTGATCCTTTGGATATTTCATAGGCAGAGCGAATCACTTTTTGAGTAACAAAACGTGCGGGTCTTAAAGCCGACTCATGATTAAACAAAATACCATTAGCTGCAAACATATTGTAAGCTTCACGATAGTTTTTTACTAACCAATGCGCAGATGACTTGGCAATCGCATAAGGACTAACCGGTTTAAACGCCGTAAACTCATCAGCGGGTAAACCATAAGTATCACCGAAACATTCGCTAGAGCTTGCGTGATAAAACCGCGCGGGTAACTTAAGAAAGCGCATGGATTCCAAAATATTCAATGTACCAATAGTAATGCTTTCAATGGTTTCTGAAGGCTGTTCAAAAGATAAGCCTACGGACGTTTGACCCGCTAAATGATATATTTCATCAGGCAATACTTTAGAAATTGCCGTTAGCGTACTTTTAAAATCATGCGGCGCCATCGACAACAAGTTAAGCTGATCAGTAATACCCAGTTTTCCTAGCGAACTAAAACCCGAGACCTCCGCATCTCTCGAAGTCCCGTAGACAGTGTAGCCTTTTTTCAACAAAAACGCGGCAAGATAGGCGCCATCTTGCCCCCCAATCCCGGTAATAAGTACTTTTTTATTCACCTTTATCCCTTTTAGCCGCCAATCAGCACTGTGGGTAACCCTAAAATAATAGTACCACCATGTGCAGTTGAATCACCCAGTCTTGCAGCTGGTAAATTATTAATTAATACAGTTGCAGAACCTTTAATGATTACGTCAGGTGGCCCTACACAAACAGCCTTATCAGACAGCCGGGCTGCAGGCAGACTGCCAATTAATACAGTAATAGCTCCCGGTGGAATAATGGGGCCTCCAACATGTGGGACCGGCCCAGTAAACATTGGGCAAACATGCATATCTGTTATGCGTGCGGCAGGCATTCCCATAACATCTCCTATTGAAAATCCATTGATTAATGACTCTAGTTATGTCCCATTGGCAGATCATTAACATAGAGTCCTCAAGTTAATTATCTCGCTCGATATTTATATCACATTGAGATAATTCAGGCTATCTCCTGAATACTAAAACCGCTTACGGACACTTGATTCATGAAGCCACAAATAGAATCCTGCTTATGTTGTGAACATATAATGCTTAGTCTAGACGATTATTTACTTTTAAAATTTCAACCGCTGTTTCAAGGATATGATAAACGATATTAATAGTTGCACTATTGATATCCAGACCCGGATTAAGCTCTGTAATTTCAAAACAGACTACTTTTTCATTTTGTAATATAGCACCAATCAGGTCTTCAGCTTCCTTGGGCATAATACCATTCTCAACAGGCAGCCCGGTTCCTTTTGATATAGAACCATCCAGACAGTCTGTATCGAAGGAAAGATATATCTCCGTACAGTCTTTAAGATACGCTAAAATCTGCTCACCCAATGGAGTTGCTTTCTTATCATGTAACTCTGTAGTTGAAAAGTTTCGTATCCCTAATTTCTCAATCAGATAAGCTTCTTGTTCTTCCAGATCACGGACCGATACATAAACCACATCCGATGCTTTGGTTTTTTCGAATACCCCCCCGAGTAACTTTAATCGACTCCAAAACTCCTGAGTCATTTTATCCGGATCTCTCAATAGACAGGCTAAATTATCTACCCCTAAAGCTGCCGCTACCGGCATTCCATGCATATTTCCAGAAAAAGAGGTGAACGGTGTATGCAAATCTGCATGTGCATCAACCCAAATAATACCCAGCCTGGATTCTGGGTTAGCCTTTTTAATGCCCGCTATTGTTCCTGCTGCACTGCTGTGATCACCGGACAGCACGATTGGAAAATGTCCAGAGACCCGTGAATCCCAAACTTCCTCACAAACAGATTCAGAGATATTAAGAACCTGCTCAATGTGCTTGGCATACTGAGAGCTAAAACCTTCTGGAAAGGTAACAACACATTCTCTTATATCTATCTGATCAAAAAGCCCCGATTTCTTTGATAAATTTAATAATGCATTGATTCCTTGATCGGCGCCCCGAACTCCTGCCCCTATATCAGAGCAAACTGTAATGATCACAACCAGACTCCTTAACCCGATAACTATTTATGATTACTCCAAATAAAAAGGGCTGTTCCTGGAATTACAGAAACAGCCCTCCTACTGACTCATCAGATAAACTTACTACTTATCTTTTTTCTTGTCCGATTTCTTCTTTTTGTCTGAATCCGCTTTTTTGGGTGCAACCGCAATCATAGGATTAGCTGCAGAAACGGTCACAGTGGCTGTTGAATGCTCAAGCTCTTTCTCAAGAGATTTAACATAACCATCAAATGAATGCTTGCTGTCAGGCTTAATTTCTTTAATCTCAGTCGGCAAGCCAATTCGATCAAGAATCTCAATAAACGGCTCAGGATCAAGCTCTTCAACGTTAACCATGGTTTTTGCATCCCAAAGGCCATTAGCCACTAACATAGCCGCTGCGACAGGGGGTACGCCCGCTGTGTAGCTGATACCTTGAGACTCGACTTCTTCATAACATTGTTTATGATCAGAGACCTGGTAAATAAAGATTTCACGCATTTTTCCATCTTTCCAGCCTTTAACAAAGTTACCGATACAGGTATTTCCTGTATAACCCGGCGCCAGCGTCATTGGATCAGGTAGAAGCGCTTTAACAACCTTTAAAGGCACCACTTCTTGCCCGGTTGTTAAGGTAACGGGCAAATGCGACAGGAAGCCCAGTGTACGCAATACCGTAAACACGTTAATATAATGATCACCAAACCCCATCCAGAACCGAATGCTGTTAGCATCGATATTTTTAGATAAAGAATGTAACTCATCATGACCATTTAAATAAACAGGCTGATGACCTACGACGGGAAAGTCATAAACACGCTTGACAGAATGAGTAGGAAACTCCTGCCATTTACGATCGATCCAGGTCCAAACCTTAACGAACTCGCGGAAATTGATTTCAGGATCAAAGTTGGTAGAGAAATACCGACCATGACTACCCGCGTTAACATCCAGGATATCAATCGTATCAATCTTGTCGAAATAACGCTTAACCGCAAGCGCACAGTAAGCATTAACCACACCCGGGTCAAAACCTGCACCCAAAATAGCCGTAACGCCTTTTTCAGCACAACGGTCTTTACGCTTCCATTCATAGTTGGCATACCAGGGTGGCTCTTCACAGACTTTATCCGGATCTTCATGAATGGCGGTATCAATATACGCGACACCTGTTTCAATACAGGCTTCCAAAATCGACATATTTAAAAAGGCCGATCCCAGATTAATCACAATCTCGGTCTTGGTTTCATTGATCAACTTAATAGTCGCAGGAATATCCAGCGCATCCAGCTGAGCAGAATAGAGTTTACCTTCCGGGTTCTTTAAGTGCCCTTTACGAAGCACACTTTCAATAATGGCATCGCATTTAGCTTGCGTCCGTGATGCGATACAGATGTCACCCAGAACATCATTGTTCAAAGCCGCCTTATGAGCAGCAACGTGCGCCACCCCGCCTGCTCCGATAATCATTACGTTTTTTTTCATTTATGCATCCTCCTCTTATGATAGACAGCCAATGTAATCGTTATAGTCAAAACTGCGCACTCGTTCTATGGTTCCATCCAACCTACGCACAGCAATAGAGGGCATTGATACCCCATTAAACCAGTTCTTTTTGACCATGGTATAACCTGCAGCATCTGCAAAGCGTACTTCGTCACCCACCTTTAAAGGATGATTCAACTCATAACTACCAAACAGATCACCTGCCAAACAGGTTCGTCCAGCAATCATAATAGGGTGAACACCTGCTTCAGGTGATGAAACTCTTGGGTTCGTGTGGTAAATCAAGTGATCCAGCATGTGCGCTTCTACAGATGCATCTACAATTGCAATATCCACTTCGTTATGCACCACATCCAGTACGGTTGTTACTAACTCGGCACTGCTGGTAATGGCTGCTTCGCCGGGTTCAAGATAAACCTGTACACCATAGTGGCTGGCAAAATCTTTGAGGACCTGACAGAATTTTTCCAGGGGATAACCCGCCTTGGTAAAATAAATGCCGCCACCAAAACTAACCCAAGCCATCTTTTTTAACAGACTTGCGTAATTAATGCCGATTTGCTCAATGGCAGCGGTAATATTGTCTACATCATCGTTTTCACAATTGAAATGAAACATCAATCCGCTCAATTTATCGGCAACCGCTTCCAGATCTTCTATGCTACAAACACCCAGTCTGGAACAACGACGCGCAGGATCTGCTAAATCAAAATGAGAATAACTGATCCCGGGATTGGCTCTAAGTCCGAGCTTTAAATGGCTGACCCGACTGTAAAACCGGTTTAACTGGGATACTGAATTAAATATTACCTTATCGGCAAATTTAGAAACCTCATCGATCTCTTCAGATGAATAGGCTACGCTGTAAGCATGAACTTCTTTACCAAACTTTTCGTAACCCAATCGGGCTTCGAAAAGTGAACTGCTGGTTGTACCATCCATGTATTGACGCATCAGGTCGAAAACACTCCACGTTGAAAAACATTTTAGTGCCAGTACGGATTTGGCACCGGATTGCTCCCGTATGAACTGGATGATTTCAAGATTTTTTTTAAGTGCGACTTCGTCAATAAGATAATACGGGGTGGGTAACTGCGACAAATTTAAAACCTCGTAAAATGAAATATTCAAAAAACAGCATAAAGTCATCGTTACAGTTTGTCAACCCAGCGAAATTTATACTGGAAACGGTGATTTTTTAATCAAACTTTCATATTTGTTTAGTACTATAGAAATAATTTGTATTAATTTTCAAGTATCTGAACTGAATAAACTATAATAACCTGCACACTTTCCTTATAACACGCTAACCATAAATTTTGAGGTATTTTCTCATGAGCGTTGCAGATACTTTTTTCCCCTGGATTATTCTGGTTTGCTTTATCGCCACGACCTATATCGGTTATTTAATCGGTAAAAGAAGCAAAAACTAACACACCATGTACTGGCTAATAACAACCTTTCTACTTTCAATTGCAAACGGTGCATGGCTTATAAACCGTATCGAACAGGCTCATCAAACAGTCTGGCAAGAATTGGGCAAGCCTAGCGTATCGCTTAGTACAGGTGTCCGTCCACGTATGGCATTAATTAAATACATCTGGTCATTAGGCTTCAAAAAACTAAAAGACCCGTCACTATCCCTATCCGGTTATACCGCCATCAGCTTAGAGATACTGCTCATTCTTCAATTTCTTGCACTGGCAATCGCCATCTTATAAAAGCACTTAATCCACTAATTATAATAACTCAGGAGACAGACATGCTCTATCTAGACCCGAATCAACCCGGCAGTAAAGTCAGTTTTAAAGCGCGTTATGGTAACTTTATTGGCGGCCAGTGGGTTGACCCTGTTAAAGGTCAATACTTTGATAACTTAAGCCCGGTCAATGGCAAAGTCTTTTGCCAGATACCCCGCTCCTCTGCTGAAGATATTGAACTTGCTTTGGATGCTGCTCATGCTGCTAAAGCCGCTTGGGGTAAAACCTCAGTCACTGCCCGATCTAATGTATTATTAAAAATTGCTGATCGAATAGAAGCCCATCTTGAAACCTTAGCCGTTGCAGAAACCTGGGATAACGGCAAAGCTGTCAGAGAAACACTCGCTGCTGACATACCGTTAGCGGCTGATCACTTTAGATACTTTGCAGGTTGTATTCGTGCTCAGGAAGGCTCAATCGGCGAGATTGATGAAAACACCGTCGCCTACCATTTTCATGAACCACTTGGCGTGGTTGGTCAAATTATTCCCTGGAATTTTCCATTATTAATGGCGTGCTGGAAACTGGCCCCGGCTTTAGCCGCAGGCAACTGTGTGGTTATGAAGCCAGCTGAGCAAACCCCTGCTTCAATATTAGTTTTGATGGAATTAATCGGTGATTTAATACCGGCAGGTGTGATTAACATCGTGAACGGTTACGGTATAGAAGCCGGTCAAGCCTTAGCGACCAGTACCCGCATTGCCAAGATCGCGTTTACTGGCTCAACCCCCATCGGTTCACACATATTAAAATGCGCCGCAGACAACATTATCCCTTCTACCGTTGAACTGGGTGGCAAGTCTCCGAACATCTTTTTTGAAGATGTTCTGGATCAAGAAGATTCTTACGTCAGTAAATGCATCGAAGGCGCTGTATTGGCGTTTTTTAATCAAGGCGAAGTGTGTACCTGCCCTTCCCGGCTGTTAATACAAGAATCCATCTATGATGCGTTTATTGAAAAAGTGATTGCCCGCGCGAAACAAATCAAACGCGGCAATCCTTTAGATACTGAAACGATGGTTGGAGCACAAGCCTCAAAGCAACAGTTCGACAAGATTCTGGGCTATGTACAAATTGGTAAAGATGAAGGCGCTGAAGTATTAATCGGTGGTGAAATTGCTGCCATCGGTGCTGGTTTCGATGAAGGCTATTATATTGAACCGACCATCATGAAAGGCGGCAACAAAATGCGCATCTTTCAGGAAGAAATATTTGGCCCCTTTATCTCAGTCACCACCTTTAAAGATGAAGCAGAAGCCTTAGAAATTGCCAATGATACCCAGTTTGGCTTAGGTGCAGGACTTTGGACTCGCGACATGAACCGGGCCTATCGAATGGGACGCGGCATTCAGGCTGGTCGGGTCTGGACAAACTGCTATCATAATTACCCTGCCCATGCTGCATTTGGGGGTTATAAGAAATCAGGCATAGGTCGTGAAACACACAAGATGATGCTGGATCATTATCAGCAAACTAAAAATATCTTGGTGAGTTACGATACGAATCCTTTGGGATTTTTTTAAGATTGAACTAATCGGGCGATAACTGGGTTATCCACACAAGGTGTGAATAACCCATTCGTTAAATTATCATGAGCGCCACTAACCGTCAGAAAAACATTAGTTAAAGACTTTCATATTATTTAGCTTTACAATCCAACCCATCAATACTGTCACGGAGTGTTTTGCATTCTTCAAGTGTGCAAATTTTCTTATCGATGTCTTTGATAATAACTAGACGATCTTCTTTTCTTTCTTGTGTTTGAGGATTCATGTTTTGGTAACTAGAACGAAATGCCTTGGTTGACTCAAGACTATACCCGCATAAATTTGGCAAAGCTTTTTCAGCAATCGTCAATGGGCTGTGTTTCCAATTTCTCTTGGCATCTACAGATGGGTTATTTTTAGCGTTACTAATTCTAGCCAAGTAAAGATTTCTAAATGCGGTATTCTGAATTTCTTGGCCTATTGTTTTTAATTCATCCCAGAACGGCAGAGTCTCATCAAACATATTTTGGACTTCATTTTCGCTAAATACAGATGCTGATGGTGGGTTAAATATGCCAACTATTCCGGTATTGTAGATCATAGCCCCTTGCAGTTCTGCCCCCTTAAGATTAGCCCCTTGCAGTTCTGCCCTCATAAGATCAGCCCCTTGCAGTTGTGCCATCCTAAGATCAGCCCCTTGCAGTTGTGCCACCCCAAGAACAGCCCCTTGCAGTTGTGCCTCCCCAAGATCAGCCCCTTGCAGTTGTGCCCTCATAAGATCAGCCCCTTGCAGTTGTGCCCTCATAAGATCAGCCCCTTGCAGTTGTGCCCT
>CAIPPE010000146.1 GCA_903866825.1 uncultured Methylococcaceae bacterium | reverse complement strand
CTTGTTTGGCAGGGATTTCCCTGATCTGTTTTCATGGTTGGCTGATGAAATGGGCGCACTTCCGCTGCCAAGAAAAGGCAGAGAACACGCTATTCGTAACCCATTGTTTTTGAAAACTGTCCCGGCTTAAATTGGAAGCCGAAACTAAAAACAGACCTATTTATCTCATTAGAAAGCATTATGGCGTAAATTAATCAGGCTGTTTCTAATTGTGAAGGCTCTTGATGGCACCTAAGTATAGAACTGAATTGGGTTACCACGAGAAAATCACCGGTTTTCAAGCCACGTAAACCGATAATTTTGTCATGTATACCGGTAATCTCGTCACGTATACCGGTAATTTCGCCATGAATACCGGTATTTTTATCATGACTTCAGGTTGACACCTGACGTCAATCTGATTTATCAACTCACCATCCCCTAAATTTAGCTAAAACAGTCAAAACCACGCCAACAACCCACTCTAACTTTAAATAAACGTTGCATATCGGTTTAAAAGGCCCGACAAACAGGTTGTTTTAACCCTATAAATTAACGTAAACAGCTCATACCTTATGTTTTTTGACATAACACATTAAAACTATTGGTTTTTTATTAGTGGCATAAAAATAGCTAGCAACATATTACTATCTTTACTTTATTATGTAACTTAAACCTGTAACAATACCGAGCCTATAATTCTGAGTCAGGAATTAACTAATATAATTAGGGTCATAATACTATTTATCCTGATAAAATAAATACTTATAAAAGACTTATAATAATCGGGATACCAGCAGTGTTCGATACAATGCTTTATCTTATCTTTTTAAAGATTAGGGAACCATTCATTCATAATGTGTTCCTATACCGAGCACGACCCAATAACAAAAAACTTCATCAAAGTACCACACACAATTTACTTTAGATATCGCTTAGACTTTATGACAAAAAAATCAATCAGGTCAACAGCCTATATATTGCTGTTTAGTTTTCTTATTAGCTTTGATGTTCAAGCGCAAAATCAGGCGCTCTCTGTTGACGAAGTGTTAGCTTTATTTTATCAACGCAACCTTGATCTGATTGCCGCTCAATATAACATTGATCAGTCTGTTGCTGATGCAATTATTGCCTCAGCAATCCCTAACCCAACAATCGGATTTCAGTTGCTAGAACTTAGTCGTAATCTAAATAACAATTCTTCAGCGACTGGCTGTCCAGCAAACACCTCATGCGGACCAGCACAATATTATTCTTTTAGCCAATTAATTGAGGTTGCTGGTAAACGAGGATTGCGCATACAAAGTAGCGGCTTTGCAACGCAGGCAGCTGAAAGTGATTTTCGAGATGCTATACGTATTTTCTCCAACATGGTTAGAGATGCCTATTATCAATTACTACAAACGCAAAAAAATCTATGGTTAGCTCAGGAAATTGTCGATCATTACCAAACAGTGACCAAAGCCAATAATCTACGGATGAAAAGCGGTGATATTTCCGAGTCTGACTTCTTGAGAGTTAAAATGGAAGCCCTGCGCGCTGAATCTGACCTTGACAATGCTCAAACTGCAGTTACCATGGCCCAAGCAGATTTAGCTGTTATTTTACGCTGGCCAGAAAAAAGCCTGCAATTTGAAGCAAAAGAAGAATGGCCGCTAGTAAAAGACATTGGTCAACAGCTTTCACAAGATGATTTAATTAACAAAGCGCTGCAACAACGCCCCGATTTGCAGGCAGACAAGTTACGTGCTGAACAAGCCGATAAACAGCTAGAACTCGCTAAACGACTCAAGTACCCGGATGTAACAGTTTCAGCTGGATATGCAAGAGACCCCAGTAATAACGCACTTAACTCTGGCTTTGTTGGCTTTAGTATCCCTTTACCTTTGTTTTATCAATACCAGGGGGAGGCCGACAAAGCGAATGTCAATCTAAGTCAAAGCCGTCTCGCTGCTCAACAAACCGAATTGGGTATCAGAAATGATGTCGTTAGCGCACTAGCTACCTGGAAAAGTGCCGATAAAATTGTAAGCCGCTTTAAAGAAGGCTTGCTTGATGATGCCTTAGCGGTCAGAAATAGTTCAGAACTCGCCTATAATAAAGGAGCCACCAGTGTACTGGACCTTATCGAAGCAGAACGCAGTTACAAAAATGTCATGCATGATTATTACGCAGCAGAAATTAACCGGGCTAATGCTTATTATGATTTGGAAAAGTCATTAGGCATTGAATCAAATTCAGACAAAACGCTTAGCAAAAGAACCAGCCAAACCAGGTAAGTTATCCATAATTAGCATTAAATCGTACGGCATCAGACTCGTTGAAACCAAGCTATAAGCACTGTGCAACTAATTAAAATGATTAAAAAAATACATCATCAAAGAAAAAACCACCTTTTATCCGGAATTCTAATAGCCGCTCTATTAACAGCCTGCTCAGAACCCGTTGAAAAAGATCCGACTGTAAAACAACCACCCAAGGTGCCTGGCGAAGTTTTTCTTTCAGCCAATTCTCCCAAAAAAGCCTACGTAAAAACAGCGAACCTTTCGTTAAGTCAACATCCTTTACTAGAGCCACTAGCAGGAAAAATAACCTATAACGAAAAAGTCACCTCGCGAATTAACTCTCCAGTTGCCGGCCGGGTCATTTCCAACCCGATTGCGTTGGGAACACAAGTGCAAGCGGGGTCGACCTTATTAGAACTGGACAGTCCTGATGTTGCTGCCGCTGAAGCAGATTATGCCAAAGGCCTGGCCGATCTGACGCTCGCACAAAAAGCCCTCAATCGCCAACAAGAACTTTTTGCTGGCAAAGCCGTTTCTCAAAAAGATCTGGAACAGGCTCAAGATGACTTTAACGACGCCCGTAGCGAAAAACAACGCGCCCAGGATCGACTAAAAAACCTGCATATCAATTCACAGCAAACCGATGGTCATTTCTCATTACGCTCGCCCGTCCCAGGCATAGTCGTGGAACGTAATGTTAATCCTGGTCTGGAAGTAAGACCTGACTTAGATGCCCCGCTCTATGTCGTTTCCGATATTAAAAAACTGACTTTGCTAATGGAAGTTTTTGAGGTCAATATTGGTAAGATAAAAATCGGTCAAAAGCTATCCGTGGTAGTCCCTGCTTATCCGAATGAAGTTTTTCCTGCCACTGTTGAATATATCTCCCAAGTCCTGGATGAGAAAACCCGTACTATCCAGGTACGCTGTGATTTACCCAATAAAGAGGGACGCTTATTACCCGGCATGTATGCCACCATTACCATAAACAGTGACCCTAAAGACCAGGCTATCGTTATTCCCCTGACGGCTGTCTTTACTGAAGGTGATTCTGACTTTGTGTTTATTAGCCTTGAAAAAGATCATTATAAGCAAATCCCCGTCGAAATAGGCTTACGTTTAAAAAATGAAGCGGTGGTCAAAAGTGGCTTGCAAGCTAACGAACAACTCGTAACTGAAGGCGCCTTAATGTTACGCACCGAAGAAGAAGTCGAATCCGACAGTAAAAAGCCAGAATGAGAATACTGAGATGATCGAGCGTATTATTGCATTTTGCTTGCAGCAAAGATTGATGGTTATAGGCATTACCTTAGCCATCGCCATCTCTGGAGTCATTGCTTTCGAGAAATTACCCGTCCAAGCTTTTCCTGATGTACAAAACGTTTTTGTACAGGTTGTTACACAATACCCTGGCCAAGCTCCTGAAGAAGTTGAAAAAATGATTTCTTTACCGCTGGAAAGGTCAATGAATGGTTTACCGCATTTAATCAACATGCGTTCAGTTTCCATTTTTGGACTCTCTGTTCTCACCTTAACCTTTGACGATAATGCTGAAGATTATTTCTCTCGACAACAGGTCTTAGAGCGTTTACGTAATGCGGATATTCCTAGCGATACAGATCCTCAACTTGGCCCATTATCTACGGGGATTGGTGAAATATTACGCTTTGTTATTGAGGCCAAACATTTGCCATTGATAGAGCAACGCGCTTTAGAAGATTGGGTAATTGAACCCAAAATAAGAACCGTGCAAGGTGTTGCTGATGTGGTTAATTTCGGGGGCGGCATCAAAGAATATAAAGTTGCTACCAAACCGGATCGACTAAAAAACTATCACATTGATCTCCAACAGGTATTCGATGCGGTTGCGGCTAATAATAACAATATTGGCGGCGGCTATATCGAACATGGTGACGAAGCCTTAGTGGTTAGAGGTATCGGTCTATTAAAGACAGCCGAAGAAATCGGCGAAATTGTTGTAGATACTAATGACGGCGTCCCCATCAGAGTTAAAGATGTTGCCGATGTCAGTGTCGGTCCACAACCGCGTTTAGGCGTTGTAGGGATGAACGAACGAGATGATGTGGTAGAAGGTACCGTCTTAATGATCAAAGGTCGTGATGCCGTCCAGGTGTTGGATGGTGTTAAAGAAAAAATTCAGGAACTTAACGATTTTGGTTTACCCCCGGGCGTACAAATTAAACCCATTTACGATCGTACCGAGCTGGTTCGTCATACTGTACATACAGTTGAACACAACATGCTTGAGGGTGCAACGCTCATTTTGATTATTCTGATGATCTTTTTGCGTCGTTTTCTGCCGGCTTTATTAGTGACTTTAAGTATTCCTATGTCACTGCTTACCGCATTTATCTTGCTTGATTTCGGAGCCATCTCAGCGAATCTGATTTCACTCGGCGCCATTGATTTCGGTATTATTGTCGATGCTGCTGTGGTGATGGTCGAAGCCGTCATGGTGCAAGTCACTCTTGATATCCAACGTAACACTGATATTCGCAATATGCGACAATCATTGCTTACAACTGCGACAGATATGGGCCGTCCTATTTTGTTTTCTCAAGCCATTATTATTTGCGCCTTTTTACCGATATTTACTTTTCAACGAGTCGAGGCAAAAATATTTTCACCCATGGCGTTTACGCTTAGCTTTGCCTTTGTATCATCGATGGTGTTCAGTCTAACATTTGTACCCTCGGTTTTAACTTATCTGTTGGGCCCAAAACTGGCTGAAAGTCATAACCCACTCGTCCATGGCATGCAACAGCATTACAGACGTTTATTGGAATGGGTGCTTCAGCATGTCCGCACCATGTTTATAACGGTAGTGACTGTTTTATTACTGAGTTTAATGTCTTTAAAGTTTATCGGCACTGAGTTTATGCCAAAACTGGATGAAGGAAATATTTGGCTAACCATCACCTTACCTACGCCCGTATCGTTAACAACAGCTAAAGACTTTGAACGAAAAGTCCGCTCTAAACTGGAAGCATTTTCCGAAGTTAAAATGGTGGTATCTCAACTTGGACGTCCAGAAGATGGCACCGATCCCAAAGGCTTTAACAATCTTGAAATACTGATTGACCTAAAACCCAAAAATGAATCCTTTTGTTTCAACTGTAATAATAAATTTATAGATCTCAATCCACCCCAAACCTGGCGGTATAAGAAAAAAGATCAACTGATACAGGCTATTGATAAAGAATTATCCATTTTCCCCGGTATATTGACTAATTTTTCTCAGGTTATCCAGGATAACGTAGAAGAAGCCATCTCCGGTGTAAAAGGTGAAATTGCCATAAAAATATTTGGCAGTGATCTTAAAACTCTTCAAGAGAAAGCAGACCAGATTACCCACATCCTGGCATCGACTCGGGGGGCAACCGATGTTGCCGCTGAGCAGCAGGCTGGGCTGGCACAAGTAATTGTTGATATTGATCGAACCAAGGTATCCAGGTACGGAATTAATGTAGCTGATGTCGAAAACGTAATCGATATCGGTATGGCGGGTAAAGCCGCATCACAATTTCTTGAAGGTGAAAGACGTTTTGACATTACTTTACGCTATGAGGAGAATGCACGAAACTCAGTGGCAGGCTTAGAAAGCCTGACCGTTAAAACCCCAGAAGGTCAGCGCATTCCATTGTCAGAATTGGCAACTATCAAAGTTAATCAAGGCTTCTCAAAAGTAAGCCGTGAAGATAATATGCGTCGAATTGCGATTAAATGTAACCTGATAGATCGAGACCAGGGTAGCTTTGTCGCAGAAGCCCAGAAAAAAGTGGCTGCGCAGGTTGATTTACCACCCGGGTATCATATTTTCTGGAGTGGGCAGTTTGAAAATCAGCAACGAGCCATGAAACGTTTAATGGTTATCGTACCCATCAGCCTGGGACTCATTTTTGTGTTATTATTCTGGGCGTTCATGTCGGTTAAAAATGCACTATTAATCGTTATGAACGTACCTTTTGCGTTAATTGGTGGATTATTAATTCTTTTAATAACTGGTATTAATTTGAGTATTTCGGCCGCAGTGGGATTTATTGCTCTTTTTGGTGTAGCTGTTCAAAACGGAGTAATTTTAGTTTCTCACTTAAACAAATTGCGTAAGGAAGGACATTCGGTACATGATGCGATTGTCATCGGCTCAGTCAGTCGTCTTAGACCCGTTGTTATGACTGCGTCAATGGCCATGTTAGGATTGCTCCCGGCAGCGTTATCTACAGGTGTTGGGTCTGAGACCGCAAAACCGTTTGCTGTAGTTATTATTGGAGGATTAATGACTTCCACTTTTTTGACGATGACACTGCTACCCGCGTTGTATCGTTATTTTTCAGAATCTGATGAGCCATAAAAATACTTATGAAAGAAATTCGCGCCTTTATCCAGCCACATAAACTGAGTAGTGTAACGATGGCCCTTTTAGAAATACAAGGATTCCCGGGTATGACGATCATTGATTGTGATGGCTTTGGGCGTGAACGAACTCAACACATTCAGGACTATAAACCGTTTTTACCTAAAAAGCGGATTGAGATTTTTGCTCCAGATCATTTAGTCGATATTATCTTTGAAACCATTATGAAGGCGGCTTTTAGTGGCCAGCATGGAGATGGTAAGGTTTATATACTGAATGTTGTAGAGGGTGGACGAATCAGTACGCATGAGAGACATTATGATCTGGGTTAATACTTTAATAATCCTGTCATTAAAGCTTGATAAGATTTACTCATTAAAAATCTGAACACCCCCTATTTACCCCTTGGGTTCTAAATATCGAAGGGGCAATCAATAGCGTCTGGATCAACACACCTGAATCCCTGACCCCAAAAAAATTAACTGGATGAAAATTCTAAAAGCCTTAATCATCTGCGGCCTATTTTTGGCAATGACAGCGCAAGCAGAAAACTATCCGGATTTAAATGATGACGGTGAGTTTTCACTCATGGGAGCATTGGCTGACCATGGCTTACACAATATTCAGGATGAACGGTGGAACTTCTATTCACAGGCAACTTATATTTCGAGCTGGAAACAGGCTTTCCCTGCAGCTTACACGAACTTAAATGGTTCGCCTAATTCATTACTACCTGGAGCAGAACGAGGCTTTACGGCAACCACGACCTTCTACGTTGGGGTTAAAGCCTGGAAAGGTGCGGAACTCTATGTAGCGCCAGAAATGATTTCTGAGCGACCACTTTCGGGACTAAAAGGAATCGGTGGAAGTATACAAAACTTTGAACTACAAAAAAATGGTTCCGTACATTCCACCTGGTATCCGTCAAGAGCCATTTACAGACAAACACTCTCATTCGGTGGAAAACAAAATAGTGTTAGCTCTGGAGCCATGCAATTAGCAGGGACTGTCGACAGCCGCCGCTTTGTTTTTACTGCAGGTACTTTTAGTATACTCGACATATTTGATAAAAATACCTATGCGGGTGATCTCCGCCGTCAATTTGTAAACATGGCCTTTTTAACCAATGCAGCTTACGATTTTGCTGCCGATGCACGGGGCTATACAACAGGCTTGGTAGGCGAATTTTATTTTGATGACTGGGCATTCAGATTTGGGCACATTGCCGGTCCTAAAAATCCTAATGATCTACAAGTGAACTTTCAGATGTTAAGCAACTATGGTGAGCAAATAGAGCTTGAACATAAACATGTTATCAAAGACCAGCCGGGAGCTATAAGAATTCTGGGTTATAGAAATCAGGAAAACTCGGGCAGTTATACGGATGCTATTACTGCATTCAAGGCTGATCCGTTAAAGAATGCGACAACGTGTACCGGCTACAATTATAACTCTAGTAATGCCAATGCCCCTGATCTTTGCTGGGCCAGAAAATCGAATATTAAGATGGGTATAGGTATTAATTTGGAACAAAGCATTACCCAAGATATCGGCGTGTTTTTTCGAGGCATGTATTCAGATGGTAGAACAGAAGTTTATTCCTACACATCCTCTGATCGATCATTATCTTTTGGAAGTGCTATAAAGGGTTTACGTTGGGGACGAGAGAAAGATTCCGTAGGTCTTGGTTATGCACAAAGCTGGCTTTCAAAAGACCACGTTACCTATTTAAACATGGGGGGAGTTGATGGCTTTATCGGTGACGGCAAAATCAATTATAAGCCTGAACAAGTGGTTGATATTTACTATCAATGGCATGTTGTAAAATCTGCCTGGCTGACTTTTGACTATCAATATCTAGCCAATCCAGCTTTTAATGCGGATCGGGGTCCTGTTAATATTTATAATGCCAGAGTACATTTTGAACTATAAATAAAATAAAGCGTATCTCCCGCCTACGCCGCTATGTGCCTTCGTCCTTGAACCGGAGGTTCAAGTGGGAACGTAACCATCACATCAGGCTTCCCATATAAAATGGGCTTGCGCACCAGTTTAGGATTTCGTTCCCGGGGTAAATACAGGTTCAGGAAACACCCAGCACACTCTCGAACGCTACAGGAGATACGGGTGTTTATTGTAGCGTGTTTAGTTCTTTTCTAAAACGTTTTCTAGCTTTAAAGATAACTTATCAAAACAATCAATTAACTTCTTATTTAAACGGGCATTTTCAGTTTTCAATATTTGCAGCTCATGAGCCAGATTAAGAGCCGCCATGACGGCTATTCTATCAGGCCCCGCCACTTTACCTGAATCACGCATTCTTTTCATTTGTAAATCAAGTTGCTGCGCAGAATAAATCAGCTCATCCTGATCTTCAAGATCACAGGCTATTCTATATTCTTTCCCCATTATCATTAGCGAAACTTGTTGCGGTTTTATATTCACGAGCCAGACTCCATCACTTTTAGTCTTGTAATCATTGTATCTACCCTAGCCTTAGCTAAAGATGCTTTTTCGAGTAATTCGACCTTTTCCTGTGTTAAATGTTCTAATTTAACCTTTAAATCCTTATTCTCATTTTTCAAATATTGATAATGTTCAATCAACTCATCCAATTTATTCTCAAAATTTTTTAATTCTAGGGGTAAATGAATTTCTGTCATAGTTAGCCACTGAGGTTATTGCAAGTAATCCGGTATTTTGTCAGTAATGATAAACTTTTACTCAGTAGCGCAGAACGCTCTACAAGTTAAAGAGAACAAATATTCAACACTTTTAAGATCAATGGTAGCATAAGAGGCATTTTTATTTTAATGATATTATCATGACATATAACACATGTAACACAATAATTATAAACGCCGATGCTGACCTTTCTGCGGCTGAAGCACATGGCATGGCAACAGGAATGCTGTGTACCAATGAACAAGTTGAATGCGAAATATGGTTAACCGAACTCTTAGGTAATAATGACAGTTTAAGCGCTGAAAACACCTATATCCTGATAAGATTGTTAGAAGAAACCCGACGCTTATTATTTAGTGATGAATTTGAATTTGACTTATTTCTTCCAGAAGTTGACACTGCTTTAGACCTTCGAGTGCAAGCATTAAAATTCTGGTGCAGAGGCTTCCTGTTGGGTGTTGGTTCGGTAGCTTCTGCGGCAAACTATTCAAGAGATGCTATGGAAATCCTGAGAGATATTGCAGAATTTACAAAACTGGATACGGACGTTGAGGATGAAAATGATGAGAATGATTTTGTTGAAATCACTGAATATCTGAGACCTGCTGTATTATTATTGCGAGACGAATTAACCCAGACTGGAAAAGACATTAGTGCATAATGGAAAGAAAATGAAGCAAAGTGAATTTAAAAAACGCCGTAAAAAACTCCTGCAACGCATTGGAAAAGGGAATATTGCTCTTATTGGCAGCGCGTCCATACAGACACGTAATAGAGATGTCGATTTCCCGTTCCGACAGGATAGTGATTTTTATTACTTAACCGGCTTTAATGAACCTGATGCTTTAGCGGTGTTTATTCCTGAACGAGAACAAGGTGAATATATTTTGTTTTGCCGTGAATTCGATGAAAAAAAAGCCTTATGGGAAGGCACACATGCCGGTCTAGAAGGGGCAACAGCTCATTATGATGCAAATGATGCGTTTCCAATTGATGATCTGGCTGATATTTTACCGGGACTTCTGGAAAATAAAGCCAAGGTGTTTTATCCCATGGGACGAAATTCAGAACTTGACCACAACCTACTTGAATGGATTAACCATATTAGAAGTCAATCAAGAACAGGGATTACCGCTCCCAGCGAATTATCCTCACTCGATGTTATTTTGCACGAAATGCGTTTACTAAAAAGCCCGGGTGAACTTAAATTAATGCGTCGTGCCGCAGAAGTTTCTGCAGCGGCTCATGTTAAAGCGATGCAAGCCTGTAAGGCTGGACTCTTTGAGTATCAAATAGAAGCAGAACTGGTCCATCATTTTATTCAGAATGGCCTGCGAGCTGTTGCTTACCCATCGATTGTAGCCGGTGGAAAAAACGCCTGTACGTTACATTACACTGAAAATAAATCCAAATTAAAAAATGGGGATTTATTGTTAATTGACGCAGGTGCTGAATGTGATCACTATGCGGCCGACATCACCCGAACATTCCCTATTTCAGGCAGCTTTACCGACCCGCAAAAACAGCTATACCAACTGGTTCTGGATGCTCAAACCGCTGCGCTAGAACAAATCAAACCCGGGTTACACTGGAACCAGGCCCACGACGCTTCTGTTGAAGTGCTCACTAAAGGGTTAGTTGAGCTAGGTCTGTTAAAAGGCAAAGTAAAGAAGCTCATTAAAGATGAGAAATACAAACAGTTTTATATGCATCGCATTGGGCATTGGCTAGGTATGGATGTACATGATGTGGGTGATTATAAAGTTAATCAGGAATGGCGGTTGCTAGAAGCTGGGATGGTGTTAACGGTTGAGCCGGGGTTATATATTCCTGCTGACTGCAAAAACGTTGATGAGAAATGGCGTGGGATAGGTATACGTATTGAAGATGATGTGCTGGTAACATCCCAAGGCCATGAAGTTATTACCAGTGGCGTACCTAAATCCATAACAGAAATTGAAGCATTAATGCAGGCGGTATAATGCAAAAAAATTACGACTTAATCATTGTCGGTGGCGGTCTAGCGGGTAATTGTCTGGCCCTCTCTCTTAAAGACAGTGGCTTAAACATAGCCATCATAGAAGCTAACACGCGTGAACAACTAAAGACTGCTCATGCAGGCGATAGAGCCTTAGCTTTAGCCTCTGGCACGGTCATGATGCTGGATAAATTAAACAGTTGGCAAGGAATCAGTCACGCCGCAACAGCAATAAAGCAGATTCATATTTCTGACCAGGGGCATTTTGGAAAAACCCGCTTATCAGCAGAAAAAGAACAGGTTGACGCTCTCGGTTATGTGATCACAGCCCGTGACATAGAAACGTATCTTGCAAGTCTGGTGACTGAAGCTGGCATAACGGTTATTTCTCCCGCCAGAGTCGTTGGCTTAATATCCAGTGATAAAGAAGTTTTTGTTAATTTAAAACAGGGGAATGAATCCATCAATTCAACGGCCAAATTACTGGTAGGTGCAGATGGTGGTTTTTCTTCGGTTCGGGAATTACTTGATATACCTCAACACATCACTGACTATGGTCAAACTGCGTTAGTGACGACAGTCAAGTCATCCCTTCCCCATAAAAACACTGCCTTTGAGCGCTTTACCTCCTCAGGCCCCTTAGCGCTTTTACCTATTGAAAAAAATCAATGCGCCGTAGTCTGGACAAGGTCCACTGAAGATGCAGAAGCATTGATGCTGGGCAGTGAAGCCAGCTTTATAGCCGAATTACAAGACTGCTTTGGTTTTAAATTAGGCGCCTTGAGTTTAACAGCACCCAGACGCGCTTTTCCACTATCCCTGATTCGCGCAGATAAAATGGTCTCTGGTCGTGCCGTTATTATTGGTAATGCCGCTCATCAATTGCATCCGGTTGCCGGACAAGGCTTTAACCTGGGGTTACGTGACGTAATACATCTGGCTGAACAGCTATTAGTGCAAATCGAACAGCACAAAGATATTGGTTCAAGTGAATTTTTGAATCAGTACGCCCGCTCCCGTAAAAAAGATCATGATAGTACTATTGGATTTACTGATACTGTCGTAAAAATTTTCTCTAATGAATGGTTAGTGATGGCTGCAGCCAGAAACATTGGCCTGACTTTACTGGACCATATCCCCCAGGTAAAATCTGTTTTAACGCGTCATGCGATGGGGTTTGCAGATCTGACTAAACAGATAGAAAGCAAATAATGTGTACTATCTCAATTTAAATACCTGTAGAGTAGAATGAGCATTAAACCTCTACCCTACAAATATTCTAAGCCGCCAAAATTAAAACAATGACCCTATTAGCAAGGAATTAGATCTCATGCTAAGTTTTGATCTTTCACTTTAATTTCTTTACTTTAGCGGGTTCTGTAACAACTTTTACTTCTCCTGCGGCTTTGGGTTCAACAACCGCTGCAGGTTCTGTAACAGGCGAATCATTCAGCAGAATGTCATTTCTGTTTTTATCCAATGTCTTTTGACCAATCCCTTTTACATTGGTCAAATCTTCAACAGCATTGAATGCACCTTTCTCTGTTCTATATTTAACAATTGCATCTGCCTTTTTGATACCAATACCTGTTAAGGCATCAGCAATAGATTTGGCATTTGCAGAGTTAATATTAACCGGTGTTGCCATTACATTAGAAACAAATAGTAACAGCATTAATAGCATTATATTTTTCATAATTTTTCCTAAGGTTAATTAAACTTCCAAAACAATAGGGTTATCGAACGTTAAATAACGACATTGCTTATACATGAGTCTAGCCCTCTATGTAGAAAATACAAGATATATCCACATTATTTATACATTTTTCGAATAATCCATGAATATTAACGCATGTATGATCATTTTCGATACCTATAATCATTAATAATATTTTGAATTGTGTAAAAATTGTGCAAGAATTGTGAAAAATTTGTGTAAGACGCGTAATTAGGCTTAATGTCTGGTTTTTCGAAAGCAAGTAATCATCAATAAATGGAAAGTTTCCCTTGAATGCAATAACAACAGCTATTTCGGATCAGTTATTTGACTACTACTCTTGCAACTTTAAAAAGTTTAGTCAAACCAACCCTTTTCTCAACTCTCAATTGTTAGAAAATACAGACTTTCGATTGGAAGCTGATTTTTTAAAATTAATAGTTGAAATTGCTTATTATCGCTACCCGAACAACTTAAAACAAAGAACGAAACTGCTAATACGAAATTTAATCTGGTATAGAGAGACAGTTGAATGGTACAGGCAAATTTCATGTTCTCCGTTATTATCGAGTCTGGTCTTCAGCCATAAAGGACTTATCGATAAACCCTTTAAACGTTATCTTCGTCTCGGTTCTTCGGCAAAAGATAGACTTAAAAACATATTAGACCACTATGCCATTTTTACCTATTGTTTTGACCCTCTTTTTATTCATCAGGCTCTATTCGAAAACGGTATCAACATTGGAAGAATTGAAACTAGCTCTGGGGAAGCTTACGAATTGACATTATCTATCTCGGAAGATGAGTGTAAGGAAGGTGAATTAGCCATCAGTTTTCATAAACCCAATGAAGCCTATTTATCGATAGCCAGATTTAGCCTGCTCTCTAACAATGGCGAGGTTAAATTATTTATTTCAGCGATCCAGGGACCGAAAGGCGTTCAAAGTAAAAAAATGGTTCATGATGCTTGCAAGTCTTTATATGGTTTAACCCCAAACAGGATAGTTATTGAGTCCTGCTTGGCTTTTGCCCGATTTTTAAACATCAAACAAATTGAATTTGTATCGGACAAAAATCAGGTTTTCAAAAATAAACATAATAAACACTTCAGTTACGATAACTTTTGTGAAAGTTTAGGTGGTAAACAGAACGACAATCTGGATTATCTTTTACCCCTGTTTATCAATCGAAAAAGGCGGGAAGACACGCCGAGTAAGCGAAGAGCCAAGTATCAGCACCAACATTCCATACTGGATAGCGTATATGAGGGAGTCTTAAACTCTTTAAAAACCGAAACAAAAGCATTGCCTTGAAATTTCAAGCCACATTTGCAATAAATATTGCACGCTTAGGGGCAGGAAGTCCTTCACAGGTTATTAATGGATTTTCTTCATCCAGAAAGTCTGTCAGTGAATGAAACTGCATCCATTCCGTACTGCGTTGTTCCTCGATACTTGTCGTCGTCACATCGACCAAACGGATATTTCTAAAACCACAACGCGTCATCCAGCTTATTAAGGTATCGCAAGTTGGCAAAAACCAAACATTACGCATCTTGGCATAGCGCCCTTCTGGCACTAACACCTCACCTAATCCACCATCAATCACCAAAGTTTCTAATACCAACTCACCACCAGACTGTAAACAATCACGCAATTCCATTAAATGATCAATCGGTGAGCGACGATGATAAAGCACACCCATTGAAAAAACCGTATCAAACGCCTTTAAACCATAGGGCAACTCTTCTATGCCTAAAGGCAGCACATACACAGGGGCCGCTCCGTATAGCTTTCTAATCACTTGAAACTGTAAAACATTCAGGATCATGGGATCTATACCAACCACCATTTTAGCGTTTGCACCCAACATACGCCAACAATGATAACCATTGCCACAGCCTACATCCAGGACCAAGCGATTTTTCAAGGATGCAATATGATCTTTTAAACGATCCCATTTCCAATCCGACCGCCATTCCGTATTTATTTTAATGCCAAATAAATCATAAGGCCCTTTTCTCCAGGGATGTAACCCTTTAAGTTGCTTCTCAAGTAGTATTCGATCAGCGTCTAATAAATCACCCACCTGACCGATTTCAACGGCATCGGTTATTAACGAACGGTGTGAGGTTATTGGCAAAGGTAAACTTTCTATAATAGCAAGCCATTCAGACAACGTACCATGTGTGTCTAGATCGAAGGCATTAGAAATTTGTTGCGGAAGAAGATCGACCCATGCCTCTGCTTTTACATCGAGCAGAGCATCATAGAGCGGTTGATAATCAATCATTTAAAGTAAAATTATTTAAAGAGAAGTTAGGGGGAGATATTATTAGATAAATCCCCCTCACCCCCCCTTTTCAAAGGGGGGGGTGAATATTTACGCTGCTAAAGCCACTCAAACCCTATCGGTGGAAACTTAGATGATCAATTAGGAGTTTTTTGCAGCCAGTGCTTCTACATTTCGTTTTGCAAGACTATCAATCACTGCGTTCAACGAGCCTTTGGTTTGAACTTCGGTAGAAAAAGTTGTACGGTAATTGGTTACCAGACTCACACCTTCGATCAGAATATCGTAAGCCTTCCAATCACCATCAGCCTGCAACATACGATAATCAACCGCAACCGGCTTTAAACCCGGCTGCAATACTTCTGTTTTTACAATGACTTTCGTTGCATCAGCTTCCATCTCAATGGGTAAATAACGGATCGACCAATCTTTAAATTCAACGAATGCACGTGAATAAGTTCTTACCAAAAGAGTTTGAAATTCTTTCTTAAAACGCTCGCGCTCGTCAGGCGTTGCTGTTTTCCATAACTTACCTAAAACCAGAGAAGATATTTTTTCAAAATCAGTGCTGGGTAAAATAGCTTCATTAACAAACTGATTAACCTTTGCAAAATCCTTGATAAAAGTTTTATCCTTCATCTTTTCCTGCAATTTATTTGATGCCGTTTCAATTGCAAGCTGCGGTGGTAACAAATCATCAGCCATTACCTGAGTGTTAGACATTAAAATCATTAATACCGCAAAAAAACTGAACAAGGTGTAACGCTTAACGTTCATATAATCCTCTAAAATTAAACTCATGGTTACGTGCTAAATTTTACAAATATCAGTACAGCCAATCCCTGATACAATAAATGACTATCCGATTAATCAACCAAGCCTAATGCCAAAACCTTTTAGAGTCTGCATTTAATAAGCCCATGACTATAGATAAGATAACATATAATAACATCAATTTTCCAAGCACACGCATGAGAAGGATGCGCTTTAACGATTTTTCCCGCCGATTAATGCGTGAAAACCTGTTAACGGTTGATGACCTGATTTACCCCATGTTTGTAACTGAAGGTATCAATCAACGTGAGTCCATTTCTTCAATGCCCGGAGTCGAACGGTTGTCTCTGGATTTACTGCTGGAAGAGGCCAATGAGCTTTATAGCCTGGGCATTCCAGCAATTGCCTTGTTTCCAGTAACACCCGCTGATAAAAAAACGGATGATGCCGCTGAAGCATATAATCCTGAAGGTTTGGCGCAGCGTAGTGTCAGAGCTCTAAAAAAAACCTTTCCTGATTTAGGTGTCATTACTGATGTTGCTCTCGATCCTTTCACCTCACATGGTCAAGATGGCCTGATTAACAAGGATGGGTATGTTATTAACGATGAAACCATCGAAGTCTTGGTCAAACAAGCCTTGTCCCATGCAGAAGCTGGCGTCGATATTGTCGCTCCGTCTGACATGATGGATGGACGTATTGGTGCAATAAGATCAGCCTTTGAAGCAAACCACTATACCAATACCTTAATTCTAGCCTATTCTGCCAAGTATGCTTCCAGCTTTTATGGCCCATTTAGAGATGCAGTTGGCTCCGCTGGCAATTTAGGTAAAAGTAATAAATATAGCTACCAGATGGACCCAGCTAACTCTGATGAAGCCCTGCGTGAAATCCAGTTAGATTTACACGAAGGTGCAGACATGGTTATGGTTAAGCCCGGCATGCCTTATTTAGATATTATTCGTCGCGTTAAAGATCAATACGGTGTACCCACCTTTGCTTATCAGGTCAGTGGTGAATACGCTATGATCAAAGCGGCTGGAATCAATGGCTGGCTGGATGAAAAACAGGTTGTTTTAGAATCCTTACTCGCTTTTAAACGCGCGGGATGCAACGGTATTTTGACCTATTATGCTAAATCAGCCGCACAGTGGTTACAAGAATGACCGTCATTGATCGCTATGCAGTATTTGGCAACCCCATTAAACACAGCAAATCGCCGCGCATTCATAAGCTGTTTGCCGAACAAACCGGACAAACCCTTGTTTATGAAGCTCAAGAAGTCCCTACTGAACAGTTCTCATCAGCCGTAAAAACCTTTTTTGCTGATGACGGCAAAGGCTTAAATTGTACTATTCCACTGAAAGAACTTGCCTGGGCTTTTGCTGATCATAAGACAGAGCGTGCTCAGCTTGCAAAAGCCGTCAATACCCTGGCCTTACAGGCCGATGGTTCAATTCTTGGAGATAACACGGATGGCGTCGGACTGATAACTGACTTAACAAACAATCATGGCATCAATCTGGCTGATCGTAACGTATTAATCCTGGGTGCAGGAGGCGCAACACGAGGCATCATAAAACCACTTCGTGAGCAATCAGTTAAATCCATTGTTGTCGCAAACCGTACCATTGATAAAGCTATTAATCTCGCAACTGAATTCGTCAAATTTGGCCATATTATCGGCTGCGGCTTTGAGGTTTTAAATAAACAACACTTTGATTTAATCATCAATGCAACATCAACCAGTTTAACCGGTCAATTACCGCCATTACCTACCAACATACTGGCCGAAAATGGTGTGTGTTATGACTTGGCTTACAGTAATGAACCGACGACTTTCGTGCGCTGGGGCCAAGAAAACAATGCTTTAAAAAGCCTGGATGGCTTGGGTATGCTGGTCGAACAGGCCGCCGAAGCATTCTTTATCTGGCGAGGTGTTCGACCGCTAACAGAACCTGTTATTAAACAGCTTAATGATGAAAGGCTAAGGTAAATCGAAAAAATATAATACCCTTATAGGATGTGTTGAGCGATAGTGAAGCACATCCTATAAAATAGGAGCGCTATTATCGCGTTTTTGCTAAATGCTCATTCTTCAAATGCACATAATGCTCGGCCGAATATTCTAAAAATGCTTTTTCAGACTCTTTCAAAGGTCGAGCCTGTTTAGCGGGTGATCCCACATATAAAAAACCACTTTCCAGTCGTTTTCCAGAAGACACTAGAGCTCCAGCACCCAACATCACATAATCTTCAAGAATAGCGCCATCCAAAATAATAGCACCTATACCCACCAGACAATAATCACCAACCGTACAGGCATGAACAACAGCCCTATGCCCAATAGTAACTCCTTTGCCAATCGTTAAGGGTTGCGATTCTGGAGAAAAAGGCCCTGCATGCGAAACATGTAATACCGCGCCATCCTGAACATTGGTCCCCGCGCCAATTTTTATGCTTTCCACGTCCCCCCGAATAACGGTAGTAGGCCATACTGACACATCATCACCTAAAGTTACATCACCAATGACAACAGCACTCTCATCAATATAAACTGAATTCCCAATAACAGGTTTTTTATCATCAAATTGTCTAATTGGCATCGTTTACTTCCTTAATTATTAGATAACGGCAAAAATGTGACTAACAGAATTTCAACCAGGGTTGACTCCCATTATATAATGACTTACATACCCCATACACGCTTAATTCCTAATTACAAACATGACTGCTATTCTGGGAAATGGCTTTACTGCCGAAATTATTCGATCTTCCAAACGCACTTCCATTGCAATTAAAATCAGTAAAGGGCAGGTATTTGTCATGGTGCCTGAAAACTTAAACAGAGCAACTATTGAATTGCTGGTTGCTAAAAAAAGCCGCTGGATTAAAGAAAAACTAGCCCTCCAACAAGAAATATTTGCAGTTAAACCCAAAGAATTTATGGCTGGTGAAGTCTTTTCTTATTTAGGGAAAAATCATGTTTTAAAAATTGTATCAGGATTTTACCCTGCTCTAACCCGTCATGAAGACGAACTGATCGTTTCAGTCCGGGACACACGCGTTGATAATGCTAAAATAATTAAACAGTTGCTGATTAAATGGTACAAGCAACAAGCACAACAAGTTTTGGTAGAAAAATCTCAGCACTATGCAAAAATAATCGGAGTGAGTCCATCGTCTGTGGTCATTAAAGCCTTTAAATCACGCTGGGGAAGTTGCAGCATTAAAAGCGTCATTCAATATAACTGGAAGATTATTATGGCACCTGAACCTATTATTGATTATTTAGTGGTTCATGAGTTATGTCATATCCTGCATCATAACCATTCTCCTACCTTTTGGAAATCAGTAGGGAAATATTGCCCTAACTACAAAGAACAAGGCGCATGGCTAAAACTCAATGGAGCGAAATTGGAAATTTAACATTGTTCACTAATATAAATTAGTAATAAACGTATAAAAACGAAGCTACAAATAAAATACCTAACCAAACAACAGCTAATAAGATTGACTTATTTCTTGCCAATACAATTGCATAAGCGGCTTTCAACAAATTATTGCTACCACTCGCCAACATGATTGCCGAGACAATTGATGAATCAGTTAAAATAAATTTTCCACTTAATAAAGATAATATAAAAGGATCTATATCTGTAAAACCAGCAATGATTGCCAGGAACTTAAGACCATGACTGCCGTATTGATTCGTCACATAGCTTGTCAGAAAAGCAAAAACCATAAAAAACGTAGCGAACAAAATAGCCGTTGTTAACTCTAAAGGATGCTTAACCTCGCTAACTTCATGCAATTCTGTCGTTTGATTTTTAAAGGTTAATAAACCACTTATTGTAATCAGTGATAAAACGATAATAATTAAAAACGGCGCTAGTAACTGTATAGCCAAACTTCGATCAAACACAAAAATTATCCCTAACAACCTGATATACATCATCGTTGTCGCCATGATCAGTGCTGATGACACTTTTCTCCCTGAAGCACTGTCCAAGCGGCTTGCTTGTCGCGAAATTACAACCGTCGCAGCAGTACTGGAATAAAGCCCACCTAAAAACCCGGTGATAATCAAACTGCGACTTTTAAAGAAATAGGTATTAACCAGATAACTCAGATAAGAAAAACCAGACACTATTAAAACTGCCAGCCAAACACGGTAATAAGTTACAGGCAACAAAGCAGCAATCGGTTGATCAGGAAGTAATGGCAGAATAACGCCGGAAATAATTAAGAACTTTGCTAAAGTCGCAATTTCCTCGTTAGCGAGTTGATCAGAAAAACGATGAATCAAGGTTTTTTCACTTAGAATCAAGATCAAAACCACTGCAAATAAAACTAAAAACCAGCTAGGAAAAACGCTAGCGATAGGCCCTATCAGATAGATTAAAAGAGCGAAAATCGTGCTAAACATTGAAAACTGACTATTAGCAGACAGTCTCCAGTAAAACAACAATAAAAAACTCCCCAGTAAAAACAACCCAACTGCAAATAATTGCTTACTTGTATCTAAGGTGTAAAGGATAAAACCTAAAACCCCAATCAATACGAAGGTTCGAGTACTGCCAAAATTCAGTTTATATTCATTAGCCTGATAATAACTACGAAACTCAAGACCTACCACGAAAGAAAAGGCCACCGTCATAATAAATTGAACTAACAGTGGGGGAATAGCGTTATAAAACTCCATTATAGGATGGCCTAATCACTTTTAAGTGTTGTTACAAAATAATCTAAATTAAGAAAATCGTTCAATCATCTTTTCTGCCTGTTCTGCAAATTGCTCGAGATTGCCTTTCTTTACCTTATCGACAGGAATAACCAATGCGGTACTCAAGTTAATGTAAATATATACATAACGTTTACCATATTCCACCCTAACCAAATCTGACCAGGCCATTTTATTTTTACCGCTAGGCGACTTTTCTAATAAATAGTTAGGATTCGCAGGATCTATACTTAAGGTATAAAGCCCGAACATATTGCTTTTTTCTTTTGCAGTATAGTTCTTAAGAATTTGCCGACGTAAATCCAGCATCATTATTTTTGGGGACAAAATCGCCCAAAGAGCAGCCATAAGAATAATATAACCCGATGACTTCATATCACCATAATAGAAATAATAAAAACCACCAATGATTCCCATCACCCCGGGGACTATCCATCGATTTTTCTTAATATTGTGCTGTATCTCATCATTCCGCATGAACTGTATTTCATTAAAATGAATTAAATCTTCTTCACCAAACTCGTATTCTACTTCAAACATAATCTCAATATTCTTTAAGTTTAAAATTCTAGTGCATTTTTATTTTTCTATAAACGCTACGCCTAAAGGCATTTGATAGCGTCAACATAGCGGTTCTAAAATAGCCATGAATAGCTACCTGGTGCATTTTATAGAGCGACAAATAAACCACTTTAGCAATAAAGCCACCGACGCTTACTGTACCCATTAAATTACCCATCAAATTACCGACTGTGGTGTATTTTCCCAAAGACACCAAAGAACCATAATCATAATAAACAAACTCAACCAAGCCACGCCCCTTTAACCGATTAATGATTGATTTGCATAAAGCGGATGCCTGCTGATGAGCAGCCTGCGCCCGTGGCGGAACATTGCCTGTGTGACCTTGCCATAGACAAGCCGCACAATCTCCCATTGCAAAAATATCATCATCACTGGTTTTTAACGTACTATCAACTACTAACTGATTAATATGATTAGTTTCCAAGCCATCTAAGCCTTTCATCCAGTCAGGTGCTTTAATCCCAGCCGCCCAGACCTTAAGATCAGCTTCAATAAACTCACCATCATGAGTGGTAATCCCCTCTTTTGTAATCTCGACAACACGTCTACCCATTTTAAGAACAACACCCAATGATACCAATTGTTGCTGGGTAGCCGTTGCTAACTTAATGGGCAATGCGGGTAATAATTGCGTTGCTGCCTCAATAATGGTCAGCTTGACCGTGCTCTTCTCATTTAGGCCATAAATCGCCAGCACATTGGTCACTTCGTGCAATTGCGCAGCTAACTCAACACCGGTGGCCCCTGCTCCAACAATAGCAATCGATAAAGGCTTAATACTGGCACTATCTTTACCAATATAGCTTTTTAAATAGGACTCAAACAGTTGCTTCTGAAACTTAAAAGCTTGTGATGTGGTATCCAGAAACAAACAATGTTCCGCAACACCTTTTATATTAAACGTATTACTCACACTGCCCACCGACATCACCAATGTGTCATAACTAAAAGTACGACCGGGTATCAACTCTTCGCCGCTATCACTGAGCGTCGGACTGACGACAATCTGCTTTTTCTTTCTATCCAGGCCTTCCATTCTTCCCAATCTAAAATAGAAATGATTACGATGACCTTGGGGTAAATACTCAACCTGTTCAGACTCATCCAATGTCCCTGCAGCTACTTCATGTAACAACGGCTTCCAAATATGTGTCGATGCAACATCAATCAGAGTGACTTCGGCTAAGCCAGGTTTGCCTAACTGACGCCCTAAACTGGTTGCTAATTCGAGCCCTGCAGCACCACCACCTACAATAACAATTTTATGCTTTTCAACGTTTTCATTAGTCATCGTCAATCCCCTCATTTTTTTAGATACTATAACATTACATTAAATGAGTATCTCAGTCACCGATTTTGCAACTTAATTTGTTCAACACTATAAAACACGGCTAAACACAGTTTTTTTAGTGCGCTGAACGACTTGCCAAAAGCGCTAAACATCGGGTAAAAAAAAACCCGTTTTCAAAACGGGTTTTTTAATTCAAGCCTTTAAATAACAATAAAGAACTTAATCTTCAACAACAAAGACTCAATTTTTAATTTAAAGGTTTTTGAGATTGGCCATTAACTTCTAACTGCACTCTACGGTTATTTGCACGCCCTTCTTCAGTATCATTAGAGCTAATAGGACGTGTCCAACCATAGCCGCGAGTTGTTAAATTAGGTGATTTACTACCATCAACCAGATACTTTTTAACAGCAAGTGCTCTACGTTCAGACAAATTCATATTATGCTTAAAGCCACCTGTTTTACTGGTATGTCCTTGTATCTCAATAACCAGTTCAGGATGTTCTTTAATACGGGCAGCGGTATCATCAAGATTAGCAAAATATTGTGGTTTAATAATGTCTTTATCATTATCAAATTTAACATCTACAATCCAGCATCCTAAAACACTGACATGAACGCCAGATAAGGTATTCGGGCATTGATCGTTACAATCATTAACACCATCATGATCAGAATCTAGCGCTGAACAATCTGCCTTTACAACTGCTACAGGTGCTGGAGCAACCGGTGTGACCTCTGCGACAACTTCTTTAGGCTTGGGTCCAAAAGGTATTACAAAACCCAGATTAACAACCAAATCGTTAAATTCATTCGTACCAGGCTGTAAGTTTCCATTACCATTGTTGTTGTAACGATAACGCACGTCACTACGGACCAAGAAGTTATCAGTCACTTCATAAGCCAGACCGGCACCCGCTTCACCTATAAACCCGGCACTGCTTTTACCATTGTGGCTGGTATTAATACCACCCAGGCCAATCACAGTGTAAGGTGAGAAAGTGCCACGCGAAATATAATATTGTATATCGGCTGTACCCCCGGTAATATCTGATCCACCGTATTTACCGCCACTCAAGTTTTGATAAAAACCTCTCAACTCAACATTAAAATGCTCATTTAGTATTTTGCCAAACCCTAGACCACCGCCCCATCCATTGTCGGATTGGCGATCTCCACCGGGCTGAACAAATGAACCAAAAGGTGAAACATACCATCTGTTATCTACCACTTTATCAGCGTGAGCAGTGGGTAAAAAACCAACGCCTGACAATGCCACAACGGTCAGTAATAATTTTCTAAACATATTGTTCTCCTAAATATAACTTCAAATAAAACACTACATCTTCATAAAATTTTTAAACTGACTGCTTTGAAACTCGAACGTAAATAATACGAACAATCAGGTAAAAATAAAATACAGCTTCAACAAACTTTACAACATACAGATTAATCAAACGATAGCGTAGTCGAATTACAACAACTTTCGCGTATTATGCCACACTACAAAACAATTTAGCCATTAACTTAATTATTTTCTAAGTTTATCTATCATGATCCGTTAGCATTTACTGATAGCATCGTTATAATGTGTTACCAAAAAACTAAACAGCCTGAGAACATCATGATTAAAACTTTTCACCTCTTCTTTATCCTACTTTCTATTATCAGTTTTGTAGGCAGAGTTATCTTGTCTGAAACATTTCCGTCAATACTCAAGAAAAAAATCGTTAATATCGCACCCCACATCATAAACTCTTTATTAATAGTCACTGGTATTGCATTAATTTTTCAAGGCGGATGGTTATCTATCAGTTATGGATGGATTATTGCCAAAATCATCGCCTTATTGATTTATATAGGACTAGGTATTATTACTCTCCGTCTTCGTGGAACAAATCGCTGGTTTGCATTTGCAGGAGCAATGGCCTGTTTAGTTTACATTGGCATAGTTGCCGTTACCAAAAACGCATTTTTCTTTTTGTAATAGCAAGAGATTCACAAATAAAATTCAATGTCCTGAATCTTTAAATTTAACCAGCGTAATATTTCTTTAGCAGATTTCAAAGACGAAATATCGATTTCAATGCCTTGATGACCCGTCAATACATTCCATTGGTTTAAGAAACTCTTTAACTGCTGACGTTCATTAACGGTGAAATGATATCGCTGTATACAATATTCGAATAGTTGAGGCTCAAATTGACTGACCAACGCTGCCTGAGCCTCTACTCGTGACAACAATAAGTCCAACACTTCAACATGCCTTGCAATCCATTGGGAAACCTGTTTTGGCTGAATATTTTCAACTGATGAACACTGATTATCTGAAACAATTTTCAAGCAAAATACAAATTCACTAGAACAAAATCGCACTGCGGTTTCATAAAAAGCCGATGCCTCCATATCAAAAAAATCCAGTGAATCATATTCAAGCTGGGGTTTTGATACCGTTTGGATACTACCCGCCTGACAGGATAAGGAAAAAGCCTGAGAAGGATAATAACTACGCTGACTATCAAAGTCAGTAATTTTATCCATTAAAAATAGCTCTCCTAAAGCATACTCTTTATGACCTGCAACACCCAGATTAAGCATAAAACAATACTCTCCAGATGAAAATAAGGCTTGCGTGTAGGCAACACCAGCGGCCATTGCACTTTTACCAACTCCAGTAACCGTTAGACAAATATCTTTGTTCAGGTAAACTGAAAAGGGTTGAACTGTCAGTTCTTTTTTTAAGTTAAAATGCTCCACAATCGACTTGGCTTCACAAGGCAAAGCGACATAGATAAAAAGTTTATGAGTGTTTAAGTACATTATTTAGATGTATAAAGGCTTATCTTAGAACCGCACAGGTTATTTATTTTGATGTTTAGCCAACTATAAAAAATCAATAGCATGTTTATTACTACCTTACCGATCATATTTGCCTACACCCACCTTTTCTCATTACTTGAAACGAGTATATTTTTAACGGCTGTATTTTGCCTTGTTTATTACTATACACCGGGGGTGACTAAAAACTGGAGTAAAAAGCCCGATAAAAATATTTATAAAGCCTTGCGCTCTGCATGGCTGGGTCATGCCTTTTTATGGCAAGCTTTTTGGCCCTTCTTCTTGCTGGTTAATATCGTTCTTTATTATATCGATTACCGGGTTATGAACGTTACCTACACCATTGCAAGCTGGAAAACTGTTCACGGCATGTTACTTTTACCCATTGTCTGGTGGACCAACTCTGTCTGGCGATGCTCTCAGCATACTCAGTATAAACTCTTTGGCGTAGCTGCGCGTACCCTGACAATATACTTATTCCTTGACTATATCCTACGCTTCATTATCAGCACTCAATATCCCAGCACCTTATTTGATTGTAGACTTCTAATTATTGAATATGGTGACTGCCTGTAAAGCTTAACCTTATTATGCTATACAATCTGCCTATTAAATCTGAAGTTGATTTTATCGCCTCTTTAATCGGACAGGCACACCACCTTTAGGCCTTAAGGATACCGCCATTTCAATCTCAATTTCAT
Organism: uncultured Methylococcaceae bacterium; assembly: GCA_903866825.1. Lineage (GTDB taxonomy): Bacteria > Pseudomonadota > Gammaproteobacteria > Methylococcales > Methylomonadaceae > Methylobacter_C. The sequence continues at coordinate 6,106 of CAIPPE010000146.1, read as the reverse complement.
CAGTGTTAAGCAACTCTAAATCATAACGCTGAACAATCATGGTTAATAGAAGCTGACTTTCTATTAACGCAAAATGGTTACCAATACAAACACGCTCTCCAGTTCCAAATGGCATAAACGAAAATCGCCTATTTTCAGGCGTTAAAAAACGATCAGGATCAAACTGCTCGGGTTGCTCCCAAAATTCTGGATGGTGATGAATATTATAAATGCTGAATATTGCAAGCCTCCCCGCCTTTAAAGGATAGCCATCAACCACAGTATCCCTGTTAATTTTGCGCAACATAAGCCCTACCGGTGGACGGAAGCGCATCGACTCATTGAGTATGGCTTTCGTATAATGAAGCTCCTGAATATCTTCAAGGCTGGGCGTTTTTCCCTGAAGTACGCTGTCGAGTTCTTGACGAAGTTTAGCTAGCACGTCTGGATGTCGAGCTAGCAAATATAAAGTCCAGCTCAATAAATTCGAGGTGGTTTCATGGCCTGCACTAAAAATGGTAATAACTTCATCACGAATCTGTTTGTTCGTCATTCTCTCCCCAGTCTTTTCATCCCGGGCTTGTAATAACATATCCAACAAGTCATTGTGTAGTGATGATGAGGAACGCCTTTGCTCAATAATATCGTAAATAACATCATCGATGATGTCTAATGATCGCTTAAACTTCTTATTAGCCGAAGTGGGAATAAATAATGGGGCTGTAAATGGATTTATGATAGTTTTAGTCGCATATTTAAGTAAAGCATCTAAAGCTGGGGAAATCTGTTCGACCTTATCCAGAACACTGGTGCTAAACATGGTTTGTGTAATGACTTCCAGGGTCAGTTGCATCATTTCTTTCGACACATTAATTTCAGCGCCTTCTCCTAACCGTTGCCATCTATCCAGCATATTATTACCAGCAATAACAATTTGTGGTAATAGTGTTACGATATTACTTCTTTGAAAAACGGGCTGCATTAACCGTCGCTGTCTTTGCCAGATATCACCCTTACTTGTAACCAAACCCTCACCTAAAACCAATGCCAAACCTGTTGGTTTATCAGGGTTATAGATTTTATTAAAGACATCGCTCTGTTTGATTAAGGCCTGTTCAATAAGCTTGGGATGGCTAAATAAATAAAAGTGGCGAGTCGCTAATCTAAAGCTAACTAAATCTCCATCGCTTTGGTGCCAGCTACAAAGAGCCTTAAACGGATTAGCGATAATTTGACTTAAATTGCCTAATAAAAAATCGCCTTTGGCCTTTGGAACAGTTTTGTTATGCAACATAATTAACTCCAATCTGGTCTACTGGTTTTCAAGGTGCTTTATCTATTATGGTGAGACTAATCATTAAAACTAGCGTCCCCAGTATCAAAAAACTGGGGCCAAAAAACCATAAAATGATGGGTAAACTAAAAAAGAAGGTTCGTGTGCCAAACGAATAATAGCTGCCGGCCTTATTTAAATAAGTACAGGATTGTTTATATAAATCTTTGTCAAACAAAGTTTCATTGGATAGATTAATCATGTATCCAACATGGTTAAAAAAGCGTATTGCCATTGCAAAATTGTAAAAAGCAATAGTAAAACTCAACAGCAACAACCCCATTTTAATTTGCCATAGCTCACTTGATGAAATACAAAGTGAAAGGAAAGGAGACAAATTATGAGACCATTCCCCAATCTTTTCACTCAAGTTTAACACGCCGATTACCAGCAAAATGGCTGTTGTGGCCATGAAGCTGGCTGCCATAACTGAGTTTCGCAACGTTTGAATGGCAAGAATATCCATATTGCAATTACTCATTATCTTCTTTACCCAACGATTCCTGATCGTCGCATTGACTGCCTGTACGCTTGAATCAGGTATTCTACGAGTCCGTCTGCTTAAATAGAAATAGTAAATCACTAACAATAGACAACTGATAGTAAAGGCGATAAGATCGCAAGGCATTAGATTTCCCCTATTTTTATAAAACTCGACTTAGATAATTCTTCAAGCGAACAAAATTTTAGTCTTCGTTAACAAACTTTTCCGCGTATCTGGATACATGCGGAATATCAAAACGATAACCTTTCAGCATTAAATGCCAGTACATCCAGGGAAAAATTGAGGTTTTGCCTAGCCACCAAATCCAGCGACTTTTTCTTGGATCGACAAAGGGAAAAGAAGGGGTAATTTTTCCACCATAAGAAAACTCTGCCAATATGACTCCACTTAATGATGTCGTTAATGGACAGGAGCCATAACCATCATACCCTTCGCGTAGCCCGGCTTGTTTAATCACATTCGTCAGGTTATCAACCAAAACGGGGACTTGTTTACGTATAGCAGCAGCCGTTTTTGCATTACTGGTTGAGATAACATCGCCCAAGCCAAATACATTGGGATATTTTGTGTGTTGCAGGGTTTTATCATGAACATCAACCCAACCTGTGGCATTAGCTAACGGACTATTCTTAATAAAATCGGGCGCAGATTGTGGTGGCGTCACATGAATTATGTCAAAAGACTTATCAATGCGGGTTTTGTTACCCTCGCTGTCGGTGACCTCAAAGGTAGCTGTTTTATTCTCGCCATCAATGGCTACTAAATTAGTATTAAAATTAGACTTAATACCATAACCAGCCGCGACTTTGGCTAATACTTTAGCAAAAAAAGGAATACCAAATATGGCAGGGCCTGCGGTACAAAATTCAATATTAAACTTCTCTAGTATGCCTTTTTTACGGAATCTATCTGCCGCTAAATACATGATTTTTTGTGGTGCTCCCGCGCATTTAATCGGCATAGGAGGTTGCGTAAATAACGCAGTACCTGAACCTTTAGCGATCATTTCTTTAATGGATTGCCAGGTATATTCCACTGTGTCAGGTGAATAGTTACTACAAACATTATTTTTACCGATGGTTTCTTGCAAGCCTTCGACCTTATGCCAATCCAATTGTAAGCCAGGGCAGACGACCAAATAGTCATAACTGACCACTTCACCCGAACGCAACGTCACTGTATTGGCTTCTGGTTGAAAACTCTCAGCATACTCTTTAATCCATGTAACCGAGGGGTGGATTAAATCGGCTTCATTTTTAGTAGTTTCTTTCATCGTGTAAGCACCACCACCAATGACCGTAAAGCCTGGTTGGTAATAATGCTTCTCTGCTGGCTCGATAATAGCAATATCAATTTCTTTGTCTTGACGACGATAAGTATTCGCAACAGCAACACCTGCTGCGCCGCCACCGATTATTAAAATAGTAGGGTGTAATGACATGTTATTCCTCTTTTTTTTATAATTATTGTTCTAAAATTTACGCTTTTTGCCAGGCTTCAAAACCACCCGCCAGGGACAAGACATTCTTATAACCTAACTGTTGCATGGTTTGTGCCGCCATTGCAGAACGACCACCTGTACGGCAATAAATTAACACAGCTTTGGATTTGTCTGCTAGTTCTGGACTATTACCGATTTTAAATTCCAGAATTCCACGAGGCAGTAGCAGGGCATTATCAATATGACCGGCTGCATATTCACTCTCTTCACGGGTATCAACCAGTACAATATTACCCTCTGCCAACAGTTGTTTTGCAGTCGCTATATTAACTTCGGTAATGTGTTGTTTGGCTTCGGCCACCATATCCTGAGGCGTAATTTCAATGCGAACCGGACGTGCGGATTCTCTCACAGCAACGGCATCCTGACGTTCATTTTCATCTAAGCCACAATAACGATTAGCAGGTACGGCTTCATCAATTAAGCGTGGTTTAGGAAGGTTCAAATGGTTCATGATTTCGATGAACTGCTCACGTGTTTTTCCTGCTAAACGTGGATTGGTCGTGCGTTCTTGCGCGATACTGCTCACCCATCGTTCCTGATAATCATGTCCTGGATAAACCAGTGTTTCATCCTTCAAGGTAAACAAACGTTGGGTAATGCAGTCATAAAGCGCACCGGGGTCACCGCCCTGAAAATCAGTACGTCCACAACCACCGATTAATAAAGAGTCGCCAGTGAAAACACGATCACGCCATAAAAAAGAAATACTGCCTCGCGTATGACCCGGGGTCGCAATCACTTTAACTTCTTCACTGGTGCCTAACTTAAAGATATCCCCATCCTGAATTTGTACATCCGCAGTCGCTGCGCCGCATAGTTCACTAACCGCTGTTTGTGCGCCCAAGCGTTGACGTAACAAGCCGCTTGCAGTTATGTGGTCGGCATGAACATGGGTTTCAAGTGAATATTTAAGTTGCAAGCCCTGTGCTTCCAGTAAAGCAATATAGTGATCAATATGGGTGTTGACGGGGTCAATAAATAAAGCTTCTTTGCTAACAGGATCTGCAATTAAATAGGTATAAGTCCAGGTCTCTGTATCGAATAATTGTTTGAATATCATGTGGTCTCTCCAGGTGTTTTGCGAGGTTGTTTGTTTATATAAAGCAATGGTCATGCCAAATAAAACAAAACAAGATAAATCCATAGGTTATAGCTTGTCCTTTGTTTTAAATAGATGCCTGTCGCTAGTGTATTGTTTCATAATTCGTTTCATTGAAACATTTATCTGTTTCAACGTGATTTAATGAAACAAAAAACAGAGCTTTTTCTTTAGTCAGGATCTTTTCACTTTCAACTTCATTGTTTATTTTGATGAATATGATCGATAAAATTTAGTATACATGCTAGATTGTTTTATCAAACCATTACTAAATTCAATTGTTAATTGATGATGATATGTTTTTTACTTTATCCCTTTAATCTAGTGGCAAATTGAGTGCAGTCTACTAATTCTGAAAATCAAGTCTATTTTGATAAGAACAAAATCAGGGAAAAAGAATGTGCCGCGTGGTTAAAGCAGCAAAGTAAAGCGGTTCGAAAACCCCTGTTATTGACGGCTGGCGCCGGTATTTTTAACGGCTTATTGGTTATTGTACAAGCGGCTTTATTGGCGTTTATATTACACGCTGTCATTATAGATAAAGTGACTTTGGCTTCTATCATGTCTTGGCTTGCTGCTTTAGTTGGTGTCTTCCTTATACGTGGAGCCTGTCTTTATGCGTATCAGGTTTTTGGTTTTGAGGCAGGCGCCCAAGTCAAATCATCTGTCAGGCAACAATTACTGGATACGTTTTTAATCCTGGGCCCCTCCGAAATCAAACAACATCAAAGTGGTGAGCTGGCCTCTGTTACCTTGGAACAGGTAGACGCTCTGGAAAATTATTTCTCGCGTTATTTACCCCAGCAAATGATTGTCGGCATACTGCCCATCATTATGATAATAGTCGTTATGCCTGTTAATTGGGTGGTTGGCTTAATCTTTTTATTAACCGGCCCTTTAGTCCCTATCTTTATGGCTTTAGTGGGTATGGGTGCAGCGTCTGCAAACCGTAACCAGTTTTTAGCCATGAAAAGAATGAGCGGTTACTTCCTGGATCGCCTCCAAGGTTTAGCGACACTCAAGTTATTCGGTCAAGCGACAGCAGAATTAAATAACATTAACCGTATGGCCGAACACTTCCGGGAAAAAACTATGGCGGTCTTAAGAATTGCTTTTCTATCCTCTGCAGTTCTGGAATTCTTTAGTGCGATTGCTGTTGCTCTGGTTGCCGTGTATGTTGGCTTGGGTTTATTAGGTGAAATACATTTTGGTCCAGCAAAACATATTACTTTAAGAAATGCTTTGTTTGTGTTGTTACTGGCCCCTGAATTTTTTATGCCACTTAAACAATTAGCCATTAACTATCATGATCGGGCGGCTGCTTTAGGTGCAACGGATGCCATTCTCGCCCTTCTTGAGCAGAAGCCGAGTTTAGCAGTTAAGAAAAAAGTAACTTTACACCTTGTTAATAAGCAATGCATTGCATTTAAAAATGTCACTAAAAGTTATGAACAAAGAACGGTGTTAACGTCTATTAATTTAGCGATTACTCAAGGCGAGAAAATCGCTTTAATAGGTGAATCCGGTGCTGGAAAAACCACATTACTTAATTTATTGTTAGGCTTTGAAAGTCCTTCAGAGGGACTGGTTTTACTCAATGGCGTTGAAGTCACTCAAGAAAATGCAGCAAAGCTGATCGCTTGGGTCGGACAGAATGCTTATATTTTTCACGGTACTATAAAAGAT
>CAIPPE010000145.1 GCA_903866825.1 uncultured Methylococcaceae bacterium | reverse complement strand
CTTGTTTGGCAGGGATTTCCCTGATCTGTTTTCATGGTTGGCTGATGAAATGGGCGCACTTCCGCTGCCAAGAAAAGGCAGAGAACACGCTATTCGTAACCCATTGTTTTTGAAAACTGTCCCGGCTTAAATTGGAAGCCTCTTTCTGCATGTGCTCAACATCATAGTCCACTCGCTTTACCCAATAACCTAGATTGGATTGATTTGAGTCATAGTTATGACAATGATACGTTATATTGGCCGAATAATGCCAAGGGGTTTGAACATATCACGGAAGCAGAGGGTAACACGTCGTTGGGCTATTATTATTCTTCTTACAGGCTCTGTACGCCAGAACATGGGGGAACCCATCTGGATGCTCCGATTCATTTTGCGAAAGATAAGCTGACGGTAGACCAAGTGCCGTTGAGTAGTTTAACTGGCGAAGCAGTGCTGATTGATGTATCGAAAAATGCTTTGGCTGATCGGGATTATCAGGTCAGTATCCAGGATATTGAAAGCTGGGAAAAAGTTAACGGGAGGATTTCGGAAAACACAATCATTCTGTTTAGAACGGGTTATGGGCAATTCTACCCCGACCGTGGAAAATACTTCGGTACGTCTAAAAAGGGTCCGACAGCAATACCGGAATTACATTTCCCAGGCATTGCACCTGTTACCACTCAATGGTTGGTTGATAATAGAAATATTAAAGCATTGGGGCTGGATACACCCAGCATGGATTATGGTCAATCTAAAGCATTTAAAACACATCAGATTCTGCTGGGACGTAATAAGCCTGGTTTTGAAAATCTTGCCAATTTAGAACAATTACCCGCTAAAGGAATTTATATTGTGGCTTTACCCATGAAAATAGCAAAAGGAAGTGGCTCGCCGCTACGGATCGTTGCATCTTTGATATCTTTATAAGCATCAGAGACAATCAGGATGCTACCGAAATAACGTTAATCGGTAAAGCTTAGATTGGCATAATTTGTCATTCGCTGATTATAAACCCGAAGGTTTTTCTGATAGTGCTTGCATATATAAAGATATGTTGTTATTAATTGCCCTTGCCAGTTCATTGTTTACCTATTGATTGGTGGGAGTTGTGTCTTTTCCAATATTGAAGATCACCCATTCAACTGGCTTCCATTTAGCTTTTAATTCACATTTAAGTTTAATATACTTTAAGGGGCAACATGAAAGGCGACAATAACATACTGGAAATTCTTAACAGTTTGCTTGCAGGTGAACTGAGTGCTTCTGATCAGTATCTGATTCATGGGGAAATGTATGCTGATTTTGGTTTAAGTCATCTTGCAGAAAAAAGTCTACATGAATCTGAACATGAGCGTTTGCATGCTCGGGCTTTAATTCAGCGTATTTTGTTTTTGGAAGGTACACCAGATCTAGCTAAACGTGAGGACTTGACGGTAGGCAATACGGTTCCTGAAATGATAAAAGCCGATCTGGATGTAGAATATCATGTGGTAGGTGAATTAAAAAAAGCCATAGCTGCATGCGAAGCAGCCCAAGATTATGTGTCTAGAGATATGCTGGTCGTGCAATTGGATGATACTGAAATGGATCATGCTTATTGGTTAGAGAAACAGTTACGATTGATTAGTCTGGTGGGTTTAGAGAACTATCTGCAAAGTCAAATGAAACCAGGTCTATAAACCGTAAGGGGGCGAAATGAGAGGCGATAAAAAAATCATTGATAGTCTTAACAAAGTACTTAAGAATGAATTAACTTCAATTAATCAGTATTTTTTGCATGCCCGTATGTTTCGTTACTGGGGCTTGGAAAAGCTTAATGACTATCAGTATAAACAATCCATTCGAGTGATGAAAGAGGCTGATGAGCTCATTGAACGTATTCTGTTTTTGGAAGGACTACCTAATTTGCAAAATCTCGGTAAATTGCTGATTGGTGAAGATGTCGTTGAATGTTTAAACGGCGATTTGGAATACGAAAAACAGTGTCAACGCCCTACATTAATAGAAGCAGTGGCATTATGTGAAGAATTACAGGACTATGTGAGTCGTGATTTACTTGTTGAACTGCTTGAGCACTGCGAAGCAGCGATTGATTGGTTAGAAACGCAACAAGGACTGATCGAGAAAGTCAGTTTGCCAAATTACTTACAGACTTTTATTGAGCCGGGTGCAGAATAAGAGTTAAATTATGCTTGACAGATACATTAATACAAATGAGAATAGATCTTAAGAATTGTATTTGTATATGATTAATTTGGAGTCTGCTTTATGTATGTCTGTATTTGCCAAGCGATAACTGATCGACAAATTCATCAAGCTGCCAGAAATGGCGCAAAAACACTACGAGATTTACGTCGGGATTTACAGGTGAGTGTCGATTGTGGTCGTTGTGCCAATTCTGCGCGTCAGTGCTTAAAATCAGCTAACCAACAAGTGATAGAAAATAATGAAACATCATTACGTTGAGGGTTTAGTCAATAGGCTTTGTCACCCAAAGTCTTTGGCATAAATGTCGTTGTGCACGATCAAGTTGCCTCTAACTGAATCGATGAATGATTGGCCCAGTCTTTATCACTGTTTAAGCAAACTTTTTTACCACTAGAAAGTCATGACACTATGAAAATAATGACTTTATGATTGGGATAAATATACGGTGGAATACTGGCACTTTATGCTGAAGTACTCCGAAAGACCACTTGATGGGTGCAAAAGTACCGTCCAGCGCTGTGAAAATACATTTGAGCGCTGGCCCAACCTGTTAGAGTACTGGAAAACTATTTTTAAGTGCCAGGCCGTCATTGAAACATTGGGCCCGAAATTATCTAGTGTTTTGCTAACCTGCTTGAGCGCTTTAAAAGGCTAGCAAAGCGCTGAAAAAGGAAGGTTACTGGGATGTTGGGGTTATTGAGGAGCTATAAAGCATCAGCTCAGCGCTGGACCAGGTTGCGCCAGCACTTGGCTAGCTAATCTTAGCACTGAGATAGGGTGGTTTAAACTCAACTATGATGGCTGAGCGCTGACCAGGAGTGGGGGAATGCTGCTCAACAGTAAAAAATTAGTTGATTAATTGACTTCAATACTAACTCAGGAGGCTTATAAATTACTATAGACCTATTGATGCAAACTGCAAGGTGAATATTGAGTTTATTTAAAAGCACTGACGTCTAGTGAGCATTTCTTTAATCTTGGCGGTGTTTAAAAAAGACTTATATTCAAGATTAGAGGTATTGCAATCAGGTAACCGACCGGGTGACGTTTACCATGATATAAATTAAATTGCATAATCCTCGAAAGATAGGTATTTTAAGTAATCAAGCTATAGAGCTTGAATCGAATTTTGTCGCGTGCTTGATCGAGTAATTTTTTCGGTTGTGTGGGTGTCTTATTTGTTTGCATACATTTGTAATGCTCATTTACGCTCTGGCTAGCGTAAACAACAGGTAATATTAATTGATCATGATTATGCGACAATTAATGTCTTATATATTACGTTAGGAGTCAGAATGAGTACAGTTGCAAAAGGAGATGCATTAGAGAGCCAAACGTTTACGCTTTTAAAAGGAGAGTTGGAGCGAGGAAAACTAGGGATTGATTCATCATCTGGCAGAATATTTCAGAAAAAAGGCTATTACTCGAAAGAAAGAGAAAAGGAAATTATTGTCGATATTTCAATTGAACTATGGTTGCCACAAGCCCAGAATTATTCATTATTGTGGGTCTGTGAATGTAAAAATTATAATCACCCTATTCCAGTTGATGATGTCGAAGAGTTTAAGGCAATGCTAGATCAAATAGCCGGTAAAAATATAAAGGGAGTTATTGCAACTTAAACATCTTTTCAAAGTGGTGCGCTTAAATACGCTATAAATCAAGGGATTGGACTTGTTCGAATGATGCCTGATGACCAAGTGAGTTGGATAATGTATTTGATGACAACGGCATCATTTGAAAATAAACTAAATCCACGGGAGTTCAATGCTGCGCTTACAATGGAAGACTATCAAGCGCAAAATCGCAGTTTCTATTCAGTTTTTGACGGCTATATTTTTGATAACTGGCAAAGTTTATTGAGGCATGTATTAGAATAACTGGGGTCGGCGTAAACTTAAATGCAAAATCAGAGCCTAAAATATTTAATATTTAAAAATCGGATCAGTGCGGCTAGCACAGGCGTTCATGTTATACTCAAAGCTGAGTTTACCTGCAAATAAAAGGCGCAGATGATGTTTGATGATAAGTTTTTTGATAATTGGTTAGATACTCAAGCACAAAAAGTAATGGAACAAGTGGCGAGTGGCCAAAGCATTTCATCTGATCAAATGATGATTTTGATGCTTAAGGCTCAAACTAATCATTTTGCGCATTTAGATATTGATTTACGTAGTGAGATGCATGCGCTCCGTGAAGACATGGACAAGCGTTTTGAACAAATGCAAGTTGAAACGGTTAAACGTTTTGAGCAAGTAGACAAACGCTTTGAACAAATGCAAGTTGAAGCGGTTAAGCGTTTTGAACAAGTAGACAAGCGCTTTGAACAAATGCAAATTGAAACGGTTAAGCGTTTTGAACAAGTAGATAAACGCTTTGATCAACTGACCTCACGTATGGACCATTTTATGATTTGGTCATTCGCGACTACACTAACCGTTGGTGGTATCGTTATCGCCGCCATTAAGTTTCTGTAAGGACTTAACAATTGCGGCTCTATGTGAATCATAGTGGGTAATGCGATAATATAGCCATGAACAGTGAAACATTATTTAGCATGGCTTTAGGCCTAAAATCCCCTTGGCAGGTCAAAGACGTGACCTTTTCTACAGATAAATCAGCCCGTAGCGAGCTTCATCTGCATATCGATTTTATATCAGGCTCACGCTTCCCAGATGAAACGAATGAGCCTTGTCCGGTACATGATACCGTAGAACGACAATGGCAACATTTGAGCTTTTTTGAGCACACCTGTTACCTCCATTGTGCGGTGCCGCGCATAACCACGACTGACGGCAAAGTTCGAACGGTAGACGTTCCCTGGGCACGCCCCGGCAGTGGCTTTACCTTATTATTCGAAGCCTTGGCGTTAGCCTTGATTGAGCGAGAAATGCCGGTTAATCGGGTCGCTGAGATACTGAAAGTCAATCCGCAGCGCATCTGGACGATCTTCAATCACTGGATAAGTAAGGCGATAGCAGCCGATGATCCAAGCACAATAACTAAGCTGGGGGTTGATGAAACCTCGACTAAAAAAGGCCATCATTATGTCACGCTGGGGGTCGATTTAGATGAGTCTCGTGTCATTCATGTCACCGAAGGCAAAGGCAAGGCAACGCTGGAAAACATTCAGAAACACCTCGAAACTAAAGGTGTTAACAAGGAACAGGTTAAACAAATCAGTATGGATTTGTCGCCGTCTTTTATAGCTGGCGCAGCTGGATCCTTTCCGGATGCCCAGATTACCTTTGATCGTTTTCATGTTGTGAAACTGCTGAACGAAGCCATGAATCAGGTGCGTATCACCGAACGTAAAGAGCATCATGAGCTGAAAGGCCACAAATACACCTTTCTGAAAAAACGAGAAAATCTATCGGCTACCAAAGAGCAAGCACTGGATAAGTTGATTAAACTGTATCCTACTCTGGGGGAAGCTTACCGATTAAAGGTACTATTTAATGATCTTTGGACAATGCCTGACAAACCGGCAGCGGAAGCGTTTCTGAAGCAATGGTGTGCCGAAGTAGACACCGCCAAAATCCCAGCATTTATGAAGTTTGCCAATACCGTCCGAGCACATTTGGCTGGTATTGTTCATTTCGTTGAGCTACATATTACTAACGGTGTTCTTGAACCTATAAAAATCATTTCAACAAAGCGCTATAATCTGTATCGACCGAATTACTTGAGTTGAGCCATGGTATTACCGCCTAAAGACACTCACCCAAAGGGTGATGCAGAATCCAACCTTAAAAAGCGCGAAATCAGCGCACTGGTTGCCGACACATT
>CAIPPE010000144.1 GCA_903866825.1 uncultured Methylococcaceae bacterium | reverse complement strand
CTTATTGATAAGTCTATTCAGCGTAACATTACACAAAATGATACATTGTCTGCTACTATTATGAGACCACAACTTGAGCGGTTACAAATCGAGAGCGACTTGTATTATGGCAGACAATAAAGAATATTATAGCGTCGATAATCTATCACGCATTAAACGCAATATCGCTACATCTTATTTATACTTTGAGGATAACTATAAACGATTTAGAGATTTTCGTCGGTTTGTCTTTTGCGAATCAGTTACAGAAGACCAGCGCGCTATGTTGCGTCGACTTAATCGTCCGGCAACCGAGTTTAATATACTTGAGGCATTTATCAGTCGACTGTTAGGTGAATTCGCAAAACAAGAGCCATCTATTACAGTATCTCCCGCAGAAGATGCTCCAATTCCAACTGAGTTATGTAAAATCATTGAAAACAATATACGTCACGTTATGTATGATGCAAATAAAAATTCATTTGCTTACGAAATATACAAAGATTTATTGTCCGGAGGTTTCTCGGTTGCTAAAATTTGGACAGAATACGCAAGTCCGATGTCAATGGAACAAGTAATAAGGTGGGCTAGATCGTTTGACCCGACGCTGTGTGGTTTTGACCCTCTCGCTCGTGCAAGTCATAAAGGAGACGGAGCATACAGTTTTGAGTTGTTTCCTGTGTTGCAAGAAGATTTTGAGATAATGTACCCAGATTTGCGCGTAGAAGAATTAGAGTACTTGCGCGATATCGAAGGATTTAGCTGGACTTATGAAGACTCGCAACAAAGAAAAACGATACTTGTTGGCGAATATTATGAAAAGAAAAAGCGTAAGGTAAAAATAGTTAAGATTGCGAATGGTGCAACAATGCCCTTGAGCGAATACAACAAACTTGCAAAGAAATGGGAAGAGATGAACATACTTGAGCAAATTCCCGTTATTGTATCTCGACGAACAACAGAACTTGAGACAATTTGTTACTATAAGATAATAGGTTGTAAAATACTTGAATATCGTGAGACGGATTACACTTATTTGCCACATGTGTTTTTTGATGGTCACTCTATTGTGTTGAGTCGAGGCGAATCTAGTTCGCAATCATATCAAATGACGCGCCCCTATGTTTATCATGCAAAAGGCATCCAGGATTTAAAAAACTTTGCTGGTCAAACGTTAGCAAACTATCTACAGAATCAAGTCCAGCATAAATTTATTGTAAAAAAAGAAGCCATACCGCAGGAAAAAGATTATTTAGCTGCATTAACGAATCCTCAACGAGCAAGTACTTTAGTTGTGAATGCATTCTATGAAAACGATCCCAATCAAAATATACCTGATCCTATTCGTGAAGTCGTTAACATGCCCGCTCCACCTGAGGTCATGGCAGCATTCCAGGTGACCGACCCTACAACGCAAACAATACTAGGTAGCTACGCTAGCAATAATGGACAGAATGAAAATGATGCATCGGGAAAGGCGGTTATTGCGACACAAAGTGCTGGGAATGCTGCTGCTATGCCGTATGTAGTAGGTTATCTCGCTGGGCTTAATCAAATGGCTATTATTCATACTAATTTGCTACCTAAATACGTGATTGAAAAAGGTCGTAAATTGCCTGTCATGGATAACGCGGGCGAAAGAGATTACCAGGAAGTTAATAGCGCAAACAAACCAGCATTAGACTATGGTGATCATGCTTTAAATGTTTGCATTGAAGCGGGTGTAAATTTTCAAGTACAAAAAAACGAAGCTCTTCAACAAATTACAGCATTAATGCAGGCGTCGCAAGAGTTTTCGCAGTTTATGAATGATGATGAGACATTGCCGATATTGGTTGATAACTTAACTATTTATGGTTCTGATAGATTAAAAGAAGCAGTACCAAAATGGATACAGAAAAAAGCACAAATGCAACAACAGCAAATGCAAATGCAGCAACAAATGGCGCAACAAGACCCTAACATGATTCGTGCTCAAACTGAAATGATGAAAGTAAAACAAAAAGGTGAGCAGGATCAAGTAGAAAATCAAATCAATATTGCAAAACTTCAAATAGAAAAAGAATTGGCTCAAGCCAAACTAATGGAAGCAGAAGCGAAAATATCAGAATCACAAGTGAATCAAGTCATTAGGCTTGAAGAAGGAGAAACGAGCAGGTTCAATCATTCGATCGATAATGCAACTAAGATTGCAGAGCTCGAATACAAAGAGCATCAAAAAGGAATTGAATTGCATGATCAACACTTGAAGCATGCTGAGTTAATGCATAATATAGAGCAATCAAAGAATAATAAAAAGGAAGAGTAAAATGGGCACTAAATACAAAATACAAGAAAAGCATTTTGAAACTCACGGGATTAAGAGGCTCGAAAGAGACGGCTTCTCTCGAGAGGTCATCATGAAAAGTATGTACAACCTTACGCCGGGCGTTAGTCAAACAGAGCGTACTAAGATGGTAAAAGAGCTGTTCAATCGCAAAGGCGAGTGTTAATGATTCTACAGCTTAACCCACCAATACCTGTACATGTAATCGGTAAAGGCGATGGTTATGCTATGGTAATGATAGATTATTCGCAAGAGCATAATATTCATTGGGTTTGTTTCATTGACGATAGCGGTGAGTGCTGGACAGTAGATAACACAAAAATAAGAGCACAAAAAAATATAACTTTGAATAGGATAATTAATCATGGCCAAAGAGATGAAAATGAAGAAAGAAATGAAAAAGCCAAAGAAAGAAAAACACATGGATGAAAAGCAAGATATGGCTATGTTAAAAAAGAAAGTTAAGAAAAGCTGCATGAAATAAGGAAGGAAATAATGCCACTAAATAAAGGCGCCAAACCAGGAAGCAAAGGATTCGGAGAAAATATTGCTGTCGAAATAAAGTCAGGAAAGAAAAAATCCCAGGCCGTGGCCATAGCTTACTCTGAGGCTAAAGCTAAAAAGAAGAAAAAGAAATGATGACATTTAATAGTTTACCTGGAAATTCAACAATCAATGACTTAGTCATAGCGATAACGCAATTGCAATCATATATAGATGTATTAACAAAACGTATTGATGAATTAACGGATAAATCAATCAAACCAAAAAGGACAAAGCTTGACAAGATAGAGCAATAATTCAATAATTAAGGCAATTACGTCGTCACACGAAAACTTGACCGATACTTTGCAGCGATATTGCATTGAACTTTACGGTGACACCGATAACTAGTCAAAAGGCGAAGATTTATGACTGATAGTTTAGAAACTGATTTACAGGATATTGAACCTGTTGAGCCAGCGATGAATGATGGTGTTGCCGAAGATGCTTTAGACAAAGCAACGGTATCAAAAATTATCGCGCGTGAGCGTGCAAAAGCTTATGAAAAAGGCAAACAAGAGGCACTTATAATGCAGCAACAACAAGAGCAGCAAACACCCGTGCAAACAGCACCCCAGCCTGCGACGCAGACGTTTGGAGGAATGGCACAGGCTCCACAAGTGAGTCCTGATGACATTCAGAAGATGATTGCTGAACATGTTCCTCATTATTTGCAAGCACAAGCTGATGAGTATCGCAATAAACAATTTGTTGATAGTTTTGTCAGTAAAATGCAGGCAGCCGAACAAAAATACCCTGGGCTTGAAAAGAAACTTGAAGATTTAGACTTTAACGGTGAAGGCACTAGAAAATTAGTTCAAATGGCTAACAATCTAGATAATACTGCCGACATCATGAATGAATTAGTTGAAAACCCTGAAAAAATGGGTGTTCTTTTAAACCTTATTCATGAACAGCCTAAACTTGCTCAGCAACGCATGAGCAGTATCGGGCAGTCAATAAAGGCTAATCAAGAGGCTTTAGAGCAAACACAATCAGCACAAGAACCTATCAGACAACTAAAATCTTCAATAAATGCTGGAGTTGATGATCACAATTTGTCTGTGAAAGATTTAAAGAAGCTATTAAAACAGCCTCGATAATCCTCATATAGACGTGGTCTGAACTCCAAAATATTTTGGAGCAATATATCGTGTCTACTACACCTAATAACGTCTTACAGAACGTCCAGCTATACATTAAATCCGAACTAGCATGGCTAGATAACGAATTTTGGGGTATAGCAAATGCAAATAAATCTTTACAAGAATTTAACGATAAAAAAGGTAACTTAGGCGACACTATCACATTTGATACTACACCACGTTATATATCTTACGACGGTTTAGTTATTACCCAGCAACCATCAGTTCAACGTTTACAGTCTTTGATTTGCTCTCAAGCCAAGAACGTATCTGCCGGTTACACTGACGAACAATTCATATTTAACGTTCGTGATTACATGGATAGATTTGGTGAAGCTGCTGCAATGGAACTAGGAACAGCAATTGAATCTGATATTTTGTTAAATATCGTATCAGGCGTTGTTGGAAACGATCCTAAATCACCAGAATACCAGCAAGCACAGGTCAATAGCGGACCATTCCGATTTTTTGGCGATGGTGTAACACCTATTAATTCATTTCAACAATTAGCACAAGCATGGGCTAATTTTGATGCATTTGGCGCCTCACGCACTAAAAAACGCGGTGTATTACCAATTGATATTGTGCCTTCCATCGTTGGTACAGGACTAAATCAATTTTCACCAGACCGAGCCAATGAAACAGCAGAAACTTGGAAAGTTGGACGTTTCGGCGGTATGGCAGTTGATTGGTCGGTATCTAACTTACTTCCGATTCATGTTTCTGGAACCATTGGTGATACAGCAGCACCAAATAATGTAATGACCGTTGTCAGTGTTAATGACCCTACCGGTGTCAATGTAACTTCAATCACATTTACTTATCCTGGAAGCTTAACAGACCCTAACGCCGTCAAAGCAGGTGATTTGTTTGAGTTCAATGATATCAGTGGTTACCCAAATATGCGCTTCTTGACATTTGTAGGCCATAAACCAACACGTCAAAAAGTTCAATTTAGAGCAATAGCAAATGCTGGCAGTGTTGCAGGAACGATTACCGTTCAAATCCAAACAATCAACGGTGTTGGTTTGGTGTGGGCGCAAAATCAAAACCAAAACTTAAATAACACGATTCAAGCCGGAATGACAGTAACACCAACTCCTTCTCATCAAGCTGGTTGGATGGATGCTGGTAATAGTTTCTATTTAGCTATGCCTAAATTACCAGATAACGACCCATTCAAAACTGTTTATTTCAAAGATAAAGAGTCAGGCGCATCTTTACGCCATTACTGGGGGGCACAGTTCGGCCTTGATAATCGGGCCTATGTGAGAGATAGCGTTTGGGGCAGTACGCTCGTAGCCGAAGACAGTATGCGGCTCATAATACCGATGTAGATTTCTTGCCTCACTTGTGTTAGTGTCTCATGCGAGATTAACAACTACAAGCGAGGAATCTAAATGGCAAGAAGTATTTATTGCAGTAAATGTAAGTTAGAAAAAGAAGACGCTGTAAAGAACGAAAGTTATTGCAAAGCTTGTAAGTCTGAAAGAATGAAAGTGGCGGCAATGAAAAAAAGATTGGCGCAAGGACTTACAGCTACACGTGAAGTAAGAAAGGCTCGATGCGATGTTTGTATAGCAAAGCAAGAGGCAGGCGAAGATATACGTGGACGATGTCCTGAATGCCATGCGATGGCGCAACATGAAAGAGTAATTGCGCAGCGCTTAGCGGAAGGGAAACAAGCGGAATCAACACGGAGTACTGCGAATTGCTTGAAATGCGGCGAACCAAAAGTTGATGGGCGCTGCATGCCTTGTAACAATAAGGTTAAAGCTGCAAATAAAGCTGAAAAGAGAAGAAAGCTGAGAGAAGAACAAGGGAAGCGCCCTTGGGGCTTGGGTAGGCCGAAAACTTGCTATACGTGTGGGAAGATTAAAGAGAAACCAGAATCTTCGACTTGCAATGCTTGCGCTTCTGATTACCACAAGAAGTACTGGAAAGAAGTCGTGGCTCCAGTAGTAAATCAGAGAGAAATTACGATGATTTGTGAATGTGGTAAAGAAAAGGAATCGACTCGAAGGCTTTACTGCGATGATTGCTTGTTGTTTAGAAAAAGAAAAGCTACAAGAGAGGCTGCTAAAAGACGTAGAGATAAAATTAAGAAAGATGGTTTTTTATTGATGCCAATACCATTAACCGAAGAAGAAAAAGCCATGCGCTCATCAGCAAGAAACTATTTGCATAATATGATGAAGCAGGGATTTGTTAAAAGATTAAGTTGTGAAGTATGTGGCTCAAAAGAAAATATTGAAGGGCACCATGATGATTATACAAAGCCATTAGATGTAAGATGGTTATGTAAAGTTCACCATGTTGAACACCACAATAACGAAAAAAAATAAGGAATCAAAATGACGACACCAGTAGGACAAGAAAATAGTATTTCTTACGGCGCATATCCTGTTCCGTATACCAATGGATTAATGATTACTAATGATGCTACAACACCTAATACATTGTTAGACATTGGTTCAGGCGTGACATTGGATTCAACCGATACATTCCAAATGATTAATAACGGCACTATCGTTATCAATGCAGCGACTAAAGGCCTTAATGGTATTGATACCGGCACATTAGCAGCAAGTAAAGTTTATGCTGTTTTCCTAATCTCTGACCCAATCACATTGCAACCAATCGGTGGCATGATTTCATTATCAACAACCGCACCTTTGATGCCATTTGGTTATAGTGCATTCAAATTAAT
>CAIPPE010000143.1 GCA_903866825.1 uncultured Methylococcaceae bacterium | reverse complement strand
TGGCTAAGTCACTACAATGCCTTATTAAGGGCCTATCCGAAGGAATTTTGCGACAGGACAATAAAAACAATTTTTTGTCATAAAAAAAGCTGTCAAGCGTTTTTTTATTTATTTTTAAAGTCGGGTGGGGGAAGCAGTTACCCTTAACAATAATAAATCAAAGCTCATCGTCTACAGGCAATGCTGACAAAACATTGATTTTAAAACTTTGCCAATCGTTGCGTGACGGCTCAGTATCATAGACTACAGTTTTACCACCCTCCTGAGTCTGCCAAACCAAATCTGGTTCTCCGCTCCCAGTATTAAAATGTAAGGATAATTTATAAGCATTAGCTGGCTGTACCATGGCCTGAAATCGATTGGCTACCTGTTGAGCCAGTTCAGGGCTATGGATAATTAAACCAATTTCGGTATTGAGATGCTTAGAGCGCTGATCGAAGTTCATCGAACCTATAAATAACTTTTTGCGATCAAACACATACAATTTGGCATGCAGACCATAATTTCCAAATCGTGATATCGCTGCACTTTGACCACTACCTTTACTGTTACCTAGCTGAGAGCGAATTTCATAAAGGTCAACGCCATTCTCCAACAAGGGAATTCGATAATGCATGTAGCCTGACTGCGCCATCGACATTTCAGCTGATTCCATTGAGTTTGTGAGAATGCGAATATCTGTTTTACGTTGATGTAAATTTTTAAATAACTGCATACTTTCTTCATCAGGTATCAGGTAGGGCGACACCATTAACAATTCAGATTGAACCTCATTTGCCGCTTCAATGATTGCCGGCTGCATTAACCTGCCCGACAAAGTACCATTTACTACAGCCTTTTTATCAGGGCTATCATAAATCAAGCGTGCTTGCGCCCACACCACAGGCAAATGACGATTAAGAATGTCCTGAAACGGTTTATCACTGGCTAGCCGCTTTACAAACTCTAAACCCTCTGTTTCCAATTCACGGTGCGCCTCTTTCAAACGCTGACGTTGTGCATTTAATGCACCAGGAGATGGCTGTTCATCTGATAACAATTCCACGGGAGTTGACAGATTAAAGTTCCAAAACTCGTCAAAGGTTCCTGACAACTTTTGGACAATAAGCCCTACGGCAAACACATCATCGTCAGCAAATTGAGAGTCTGGATCAACCTGAAAATATTGATCACCAATATTACGACCACCCACCAAGGCAATGGCATTATCGACTACCAGCAATTTGTTGTGCATCCGGTAGTCTAACCTGGATGCATTGAAAAGGAACTCAGTGGATTTGAAGAGCTTAACATGGCCGCGATATGTAAAAGGGTTAAAAACTCTAATTTCAATACCTGGATGCGCGGACAAGGCCGCAATCTGCTCATCGCCAGGCTCTGTTTCACCGTCATCTATCAGGACTCTGACCTTTACTCCACGATCAGCTGCTTTTAATACGGTTTCAGTCAGTAATTTTCCCGTTTTATCTCCGTGAAAAATAAAATATTGCAGATCTAGCGTGCGTTCTGCTGCTGCAATCATTTGCATACGCATTAAGAATCCATCCATACCTGCTTGAATAATACGAAAACCAGACTCACCGAAATGACTTTGTGCCTCTTGCTCAAATCGCTTGCCAAGGCGTGTTTGCTCTGGATGCTTTAAAGCATAAGTTGGGGGTTTTGAAATATTAGAACCCAATTGAAATGATGTGCAGCCACTTAAAATACCAACCCAAGACAACAATAGAAAAATTAGTAATCGAGCGAACATCACCGTACCTCTTTCAAAACTATCAGACACCACCTATTCAATTAACTTCGCAACGATATCCAAATATATCTTTAATTATATAGGTAAATCTGAACCACCAACTTTCCTGGTCAGCGCTACAAGACTTGATTAGATTTTTTCTTTCTGCTCTTTTTTGTTTGAACTGACAGTTATTAAGGCAAAGTTTCTTTTTTATACCACCACGATTTGAACATTGAACCTCACAAGACTTAATCAGCACTCTATTTGATAGTGGTAAAACAAGTTCGGATTGCTTAGGGCTTGGGCTTTTATTTGCAAAAAATGAGCATCCATTCAAAAATGATACCGTAATTAATACCAGTAGGGTAGCAGATTGTTGCTTCATGACCAGTTGTCTATTATTAATTAATCCCAAAGACATTAAGGTCTCGTTGCACCATATTAGCACTATAAGACACAAAATTTAAATAAATATGCTCAACAATAGTGCCACATGATTAACTAACACTGTTCCAATAAAAAGGTTTTTTGGTGTTGATGCTAAGTCAATGAAGGGTGGAAATAAGATGAAAGCAATCATTAACACCACCCTTCCGTTCTAACCAAAGGTTAATATAGTACATTTGAGCTTTTGCTTTGTCCTTACCGAACCATAGCCCTAGAATCATTCATCTTTAATTATCACTATAACTGGGTGATTCAGGGGATGTCATCACTAGAGAGGCTAAAACACCAAAACTCAGCATTGCCATTACTAGTGCTATCTTCAACGTGTCAATTAATGTATTTAATGATTTCATGTCCAAACCCTCGTCTAAAATAAAAAAGCCCGAGTCCATAGAAAATGACTTACATTACAACAAATTCAATCACTTCATGAACGGGTTGTTATCTTACTTTCGATGCTGTCACGTGATTTATTGCTGCTTATAACATCAGCAATAAATCTGCAATCATTAATATTAAAAGCATTTTTTATACCATGACAAAAACAATGAAGTTATCAACTACGTTTAAAAGCCCTGCCCTTGAATGGTTGCTACGAAATGCCGTCGTCCACCCTGATTACGATGCTCACACAAATAAATACCTTGCCAAACACCTAAATTAAGAGCGCCCTTAGTAATGGGAATAGTCACGCTACTCCCTAATAAACAAGTCTTAATATGAGCCGGCATATCATCGTCTCCCTCATAGTCATGTCGGTAGTAAGGAGCCTTTTCAGGAACAGCGATATTAAAATGGCTTTCTAAATCTTGCCGCACCGTCGGATCGGCATTCTCATTAATGGTTAATGAGGCCGATGTATGCTGAATAAACAGATGCAGTAACCCGCAATCTATTTGCTTTAATTCTGGAATCGCTTTAATTATTTCATCGGTGATGAGATGAAACCCTCGGCTTCTTGCTGATAAAGTAAATTCTTTTTGTGTCCACATAGAGTAAATAAGGCCTTTAGTCATTATGCTGCTTGATCTTTTATCTTTAAAAATAACAGGCTTTTAATGTTTAAATGATAATCTAATTCTATCCATTCTATGCTTATAAGTTCTTTATGAAAGCCCAGATTTTAAAAGTAAACGAAGTTGACGAGTATTATTTTGATGAAGGTTGTTTTATTTTAGAGCTATCAAATTCATCAACAGATCCAGATGTATCAATTGCCAGAGCTAGAGTTGAGCCCGGTGTAACAACAAAATTGCACCGATTAATTGGTGTTATCGAGAGATATGTCATTCTTTCCGGGCTGGGTTTAGTCGAAGTGGCTGAACAACCACCGCAACAAGTATCGGCAGGTGATGTCGTTATCATTCCTGCATTATGTCCCCAGCGGATCACTAATGTTGGCACAGAGGATTTAGTGTTCTTAGCTATTTGCTCCCCGCGTTTTACTGAAAGTGTTTATGAAGGGTCGGAATGATCCTAATTTATTAGAAATACCTGCAAGAACAATCGATGGACCCCTTTCTCTGCTTATAGGTAGGATTAACAATCGTCGTTGTAGACTTTTGAATACCCCCTGTTATTTATTTTAATTATATAAGGATTATGCTGATAGCATAGCAACCATTGAAGGCTTAATCAGCCTGTTAATCGATTGGCTTGACGATAGACCCGACCTACTGCGCATGTTTTCCCTATGGATACGCGCTACATTGATGAGAAAACAAAACTACGGTATCTTATTACCCCAAGTGGATGATTTACAGGAGATAAAAGTCATGTTGGCAGATAGACTGGAACAATGGGCCTTGGCCTATATCGCAGAAGGTGAACTAAAAGGTAAGCAAGAAGGTAGGCAAGAAGGTGAAATGTTGGCTTTGCAAAGATTATTGTCCAAGCGCTTTGGCGCTTTACCTCCCGACATCACCCATCTGATTTCTAATGCCTCGATGGAGAGCATTGAGCGTTGGCTTGATCGTATTATTGATGCTCAACAATTATCAGATATATTCAAAGACGATTTATAAAAAGGAATAACCATGTCTTCCGAAGCAATAACAACTGTCGTTAAAATGATGGAAACCTTGCCTGATAATGTACAGTCTCAAGTGGTTGAATATATCAAAAACTACATTTCTGATTTACAAGATGAATTGCGTTGGGATGAGAACTTTAAAAAAACAGAAAGAAATTTGATTCAAAAAGCACGATTAGCAAAACAACAAATTGCTGGAGGTAAAGCGGAGCCGTTAAACTTTTCTGAGTAATGAAGTATATCTACTAAACTGGGGATGTATCAAGATAATCCTATCACTTGCCATTTAACCCTGTGCTTAATCCCTCTAATTTTGAATATACGTCTTTTTAGAAACCTGCTTGTTATCTCAATAAGTTGTAACTAAATACTGTATTATATTTAATAAAGTACGACGTGATTTTCCCGCTTTTAATTTCGGAGCACGCACACCATGCAAACCACAATTATCATTGATGACAGCCTGCTTGAACAAGCCGCTAAATTGGCTAATATCGACAATCAAAGCCAAGTCATCGAACTGGCATTACACGAATTTATTCACCATCACCAGCTTCCCACAAAACACGATATACGTGATTTAGTCGGTAAAGTCAGTATCGCTCCTGATTACGACTATAAAAAAATGCGTATAGGCGAAGAGTGAGTCGTTATCTGGTTGATACCTCAGTATGGATAGA
This sequence comes from uncultured Methylococcaceae bacterium, assembly GCA_903866825.1. GTDB lineage: Bacteria > Pseudomonadota > Gammaproteobacteria > Methylococcales > Methylomonadaceae > Methylobacter_C. The sequence goes on along the minus strand of CAIPPE010000143.1, from coordinate 2,424 downwards.
TTTTTTCAGGCAACACAAAACACCTGCAGTTGAAAAACTGTATCAGTTATTAGCTAATACAGACCACTACGGCATAACTGAATGCATCTATCAAGAAATTTTACAGGGCGCTTTACATGAACAGGATTTTCAGTCGCTTGCGGATTATTTAACGTCGCAAACATTTTTTTATCCTAAATATGCGGCAAAATCCTATCGGCAAGCTGCCTATCTCTATTTCGCATCCCGCAGAAAGGGTATTACTATCCGCAGCACCATAGATTGTTTAATCGCTCAAATTGCAATCGAAAATGATTTGGTTCTATTGCACAACGATAAAGATTTTCTAGATATTGCTAAGATTGCGCCTACCTTAAAACTATATTCGATATAATCGATATAGAATTAAATCCAAAAATACCTCGTATAATCCCTCTAATCTTGAATATAAGTCATTTTTAAACACCGCCAAGATTAAAGAAATGCTCACTAGACGTCGGTGCTTTTAAATAAATTCATTATTTACCTTGCAGTTTGTATCAATAGGCCTATAGTTATTCATAAGCCTCCTGAGTTAGTGCTAACCTCAACGAGTCAACTGATTTTTTACTGTTAAGCAGCGCTCCACCACTCCTGGCCAGCGCTCAGCCATCATAAATAATTTTAAACCATCAAATCTCAGCGCTAAGATTAGCTGGCCGAGTGCTGGCACAACCTGACCGAGCGCTAAGCCGATGCTTTATAGCTCCTCAATAACCCCAACACTCCTGCACCCGTCCTTTTTCAGCGCTTTGCCATACTTTTTCAGCGCTCAAGCAGATTAGCAAAGCGCTAGATAATCACAGTCCCTATGTTTCTATAACGACGTGGCACTTAAAAATAGTTTTCCAGCGCTTTAACAGGTTGGGCCAGCGCTAAAATGTATTTCCGTAGCGCTAGGCCATCCCTTTGCACGCATCCAGTGGGCTTTTGCAGCACTTAAGCATAACGTGCAAGCACTTCAACCTGTTTTTAATACCGATCAACAGTCATTATTTTCACTCTGTCATGACTGTCTAGCGCTCAATAAGCGTTCTAAAACTGTGCTAAAGACTTGGCCAGTCATTCATCGTTCCGGCTAGTTGCATAGCAAAGTGAGCAAAATGCTAAAAAATTATTCCAGACCACCTTTTACAATCTGTATACCCTCTAAGATTAATTTTTAAAAAAGAACCCTCTTTAAAATAGCTATTAAACTTATCCACAGAATCTGTGGATAAGTCTGTGTATTAGTTATTGAGTAACTCTCTAACTGCATAATTTTTCTTAAAATTAGTTAGATTGTGTAATAGTTATACAACACACTTACCTAATTAACAATCAATGACTTACGATTCATTTGTGGGCATTTATGAGGTATCGGTAAGGTTGGTTATCGTATCTTATTTGTCAAGAGGCGTTTGTGGGTAAGTGCTAAATAAATTAGCTGACTTGCAGCACAAAAAAACTCAATCTGCAACCACTCCAGACATTTTTTCTGAAAAAGCCGCAATAAATTGCGCCCGTAACTTATCCATACCCCAAACAGGCGTTTGCTTAGACGGCAGCAACCCCTCTGCCCACTGCCAGTCTTTTACTGCGTCCATAACCTTTGCATCATGACTGATCAAATGCACAATCACCTCCCGACTCTCTGATTCATCGGTTACAAACGGCGCCGGTTGATGATCACCTAACACTAGCACCACCAGATTATCATCCCCATAGGTCGCGATATAAGACGCTATATTTGCAAGCGCATATTCAATGGATTTACGGTATTGCACGCGAATACGCTCAGTCTCTTTCCATACCGCTTCAGGGCTTTCACCGGCATTGGCTTGCTCAATAAAAACAGCGCCATCACCGACCTGATTCCAGTCAACCAGATGCGGTAACGGGGTCCAGGGTGCATGGGATGAAATCAAGGCAATCTCGGCCATGACAGGTGAACGCTTGCCTGATTGACGTTCTTTTACCTGAAATGCCGACAGCGTATATTGATCCGGCATGGTGATCCAATTGAACGGCTTACCCTGATACCCCAAGTCCTGAGCCGCATAAATCTTATCGTAGCCAAAATACGCACCTTGAGGCCAAGCCATAGTATGAGCCGGTTGTACCGCTACGGTTCGCCACCCTGCCCTTTTAAATAAGCGATTGAGTGAGGGCCTGTCACTTGCCACTAATCGATCGTAACGGGTTTGACTATTCACCCACAAACCTGACATTAAGGTGCCATGCGCCAGCCAGCTAATGCCGCCATAAGTGGGTGACGTTAAATAAGCACTCCGCGAATAGAAGCCTTTATCGCTTAGATCATGAGCAGCCTGTTCTAGCACGGGGCGAACATGCTCGGCATAACTGGCTTTATCCAACACCGTGCGCCCATAAGATTCAATAAACACCACCAGCACATCCTTGCCT
>CAIPPE010000142.1 GCA_903866825.1 uncultured Methylococcaceae bacterium | reverse complement strand
CAAGTCAATAACATTATTAGAGAATATATTTCCTGACGAACCAGCTGTTGCCAATCCATAATCAAGATTACTTCTGCATGTATTATTTGATATGGTATTATTTATGCTATATGTATTACACAGAAATCCGATTGAACTCCCGTAGTCTGTATTTCCAGTTACGGTATTGTCAGCACCACCATAAAGTAAATATCCAGAAGCCGAAGCCTGTCCCCTAGCACCATAATATGATGTATTCCCTGAAATAGTACAGCAATAACCATCCAGAGCAATATTATGCCAACCTGAATTTTCTACAGTATTATTTAGGATTTGAGAATATAAAATGTGGCTCCCTGTATCTGCAAAATAAATAGCATGACGAGCAAAATTGTTTATCTGATTATGTATTGCTGATAGTTGAGTGCCATTGGCAAAATAAATTCCATCTTGTCTGTGACTATCCCCGTCATCTCCTACTGTTATATCGCCATAAATATAACAATTTTCCACAGTCACATTACTTTGATTTATTTCGTAAAAAGCGTTTGGCCTAGCTCCACCCGTACCAGCTCCAGCAGCGATAACAACCTGTAAATTATCAATTGTGGTATTACTACCATTAAAAGTCATGCAATTAGTAACGGAAGCGCCAGAGAAGGTAATTATAGTGTTATATCCGCAACCACTTATATAAGCGTTCGCAGGCCAGAGAATATTAGCAGTTGACGTATAATTGCCAACACATAGATGAAAGTTAACTATTCCAGCAGCAACAGCAGTAGCTATATCCGCTGATAAGTTAGAACTGGCAATAAAATCGGCCTGACTTTTATCCAATGACGAACTATTACTCGCCGCAATTACATATGATGCCGTCCTACCTGTGGGGGCATTAAGGACTGGAGTAGTTATACTTCCGGTGACGGTAAGGTTGCCGCTTACCGACCCTCCCCCAACCAAAACCGGAGAATAGCTCCCATCTCCATTATCGACTAATTTTATGGCCACCATCTCACCAGTCTGCGGGTCCCTTACGTTAAGATTCATAATACTTCTCCTAAATCTAAATTCAAAAGTAAAATACTATTGGCGTTGTAAGTTCCGTCACCGTTGTTATCCAAAGGGACAGAGACAAATTCAGAAGTTTTGGAATCTCTGATTTTCAGAATAGAATTAGTCGACAATATCGAGATAGGGATTAACTGCGCTGTCTTGGCATCCCTTACGTAGACTAAGGTATTACTCACGGTTTGCGGCCTCCTTTTGTTTGTCGTTCGGCAAGTACCTTTGATTCCAGCCGGTCCATGACGGGATTGACTAGCGACATCATTTTTCTGCCTCTTTTTGCTTATCGAGTTTTCTCTTTAATACTGAATTCCTGAAAGTATATCAGGCTCGTATGCTACTATCAACGTATCCATTAGATTAAACGCATCATTCTTTATTTTGATTTGTCTTATTTTGCAATTCAATTCTTCGCTTGAGTACGCTTTCCCAAAGTGAAAATGAACTTGTGGACATATTTTTAAGGGCCTGAGTCAAACTATCACAAATATCATCATGTTCTCCGTTGGGGAAAGCTGAAATTTCTTCCATAAAATCATGCAACCAAAATGCAGATTTAGGCAGAAAAACCTTGCCTGCTTCGATTAATGGAGTCACGGAATAGGCGCGCGCTATCTTGTCAGTATCCGGCTTTACTTCTAAGAACGGTATAGAGGTATCGCGCCGTAATTCTTGGAGTAACGATTGACCGGATGCTTTATCTTCAATGTAAACGATTTGCGGATGGTCCCGAGTGAAAAGATTGACCGCAACTTTTTTTAATTCTGGGTATTCCACTTTTTGCCGCCACATATCCAGTAAGTAATAACCGTTATCAGCTTCACCCCAAACCGTACAAACTGAATAATCGTTTTCAGATTTAGTCTTGAAAGCGGTATCCCATGACTGAACAATACGTTTGAAATTAGGACGCTCGGTATATTCTTTCCACCATTCACGCTTGAATACTTGACCTTCAGCGATTGTAGGTTCACCTTGATAAAGTGAAGTAAAGGCGCGGGAGCCGATTGTTGCCCGAATATTTATTAGAGCATCAGCCGGATACCTTTCAGGCCATAATGCTGTATTTTCTTTCAAGGCTGGAAGATTCACGACTTCCCACTGGTCAGCTTGCGAGTCCTTTTTTGCATCCTCTAACAAGCGTCCCGCCAGGTCCGCTTTATGCCAGCGAGTTTGAACTAAAATAATAGAACCGTTAGGCTGTAAACGAGTCCGAGCAGTAGTAATATACCATTGGTAGACTTTCTCGCGATATGTCTCAGATTCTGCCTCTTCTGCGTTTTTAACCGGGTCGTCAATAATCAACAAATCCGCACCTTCACCTGTAATACCGCCGCCCACACCCGCCGCGATATAACTTGACCGCTTATTTTCTTTACCTGCTAACTGCCAGCGAACGGACCCAGAAGTATCAAGTTGAATCGGCCAAAGTTTTTGATAGGAATTTGTAGAAATTGTTTCCCGAATAGCGTAAGAAAAGGTATAGGCGAGATTCTCAGCATAAGAACAACCGATAATTTGTCTTTGTTGATTACGGCCCAAATACCAAGCGGGAAAACGGATTGAACAAAGCTCAGATTTTCCATGTCTCGGCGGCATGAAAAGCATAAGACGTTTAATATCTCCGGCTTCTACGGCTTCAAGTTTTCTCGCTACCAATGTCAGGTGTAATGCCATCTCGTAACTCGGCATCGTGTATTGGCAGAATTGCAGTAGATGATTCCGGCTCTGCCTTCTGCTCAATAATTCCTGAGCCGCTTCCCTCGGGGAGATTTGTACTGTTGTCATTAATTGCCTTCCGATCGGTCGCCGCGATTTTGGCTAACTCATCATCGGTCAAATCTTTAGCTTGCAGGACTGCCACATTCACGTTCACGTTGATATCCTGTTTTTCTTTATCGTTCGCGTAAATGCCGTCCATTTTATTGAGTAAATCAATCGCGCGGATAGGGTCATGTAGTTTTATAGAAGTGTAAACCGTAGGGTGCGCCCCATTATCATCGTATTCCGTTCGGCTGTGTATCTCTTGAATGGCCCCGGCGTTTTTAGTCTCTTCCCCAAGATTTACCCAACTGCCATCCTGCCCCAATTCCATAAACTGCGTTAAATTTGCGCGCGCAATTTCTGAAAGCCGCTCCCTTCTTTCGATAACGGACATGACTTTTCGAGACTCCGCTTTTTCCCGAAGTTTAGTCAAATATTGTAAAATTAACTCTTTTTTAGCTAAACGACTAGCATTATTGTTCACCGTGACCGCATTATTTTTCGCATAGCCCGCTTTGATGTACGCTTGGGCCTGTGTCATACCGGCAAAGATGTTTTGAGCGAATTTCATCTGTCTGTCAGTTAAAGTTTTAGGCATAATTCTACCTGTTTTTAGTAATTTCAGAGTGTTTTCTACCGACAAATTAGCGATATCTTAACGCAATATAAGGGAGTTTGTCAAAAATGGTGGTCTAATCTTGCATTGTACGGGGGCATTTTCTGAGTGTAGCCGGGTATTTCTAACGTCCCGCCCGGCGTCGGTCGCAATCTTTTTATGTCTTGGCT
>CAIPPE010000141.1 GCA_903866825.1 uncultured Methylococcaceae bacterium | reverse complement strand
GTTTTAATAATATATTAGGTAACTATATACCTATTCAACACACGTCAATTGTTAATGTTTGTTAATGGCTAAAATTATTTTTAAAATAGTTTTGGTTTAAACCAAAAGTGTTGTATATTTGTGTAAGAAAAGCAATCAACATGAAAACACTTAAAGAAATATTCGCAGCAAATCGCAACATGATAATAGCAAAATTAGATAGCCAATTAGGTAATGGCACTAAAGAAACACTTGCTGTGATTATGAATGATTTTTTTGCATCAGCAACCACAGAACATGCAGCAGAGCCATTTACAGGTGCTACATGGGAAATAGAAGGCTTCATGCAATCATTCATTTGTGATAACAGGGGTAATTATTCAGACCCTGTACAACTTAACTACGATGTAATGAACATGCACAAAGCAAACGTTGCAGCTTGCATGGGTAAAATATAATCTCACAATTAAAAACCAAAACAATGAAACAAGTAATCAGTGCAACATCATGGAACGGTACAGAGTTCTATTACAATTGGAGCAAACAAGCGTTTGAGCAATCAGATAATGTGGACATATACGCTAACGACCACTTTGAGTGCGAACAAGCTAACATGGAATCAGCTATTGAATTAGCAAATAAGGATGGGTTAAATAATGTAAAATTAGAAACAATAGACAATGCTTAATCTTCAAAAATTCCGCACATTTGAAAGGTTTAATACCATGTTAAGCAATATTGCTATGACATTACCATACAAAAAATTGATAGAAGATGGCGAAGCAAAAATACCAGTTTACAGAGATATTTACCCTGCTAACTTCATGGAAGTTAAACAAGGCAACCTTGGCTTCTAAGATGCCAATGAATGCATATACGTTCAAGATGAAGCTACTGCAAAAGCCAAATTACACGTTTACAGATGCTGAAATACAGAGGCTGTTAGAAGTGTTACATGAACTATCGCACGACATTGAAAAGATCGCAGGAATTAGCTTTAACAAAGCACTGGCTAAGATAGCCCGAAAGAAAGTATAACATAAGCCCCGCACAACAAGCGGGGCTATTTCACAATCTCATTAGGTTGAATTAATATATAGTCACCAAAAATAAAAAAGAAACACTATCCCATGCCGGAAAGCAATCCCTCTACGAAACCGAAATCATATTTTGTAATGGATACCCTTACCTTGTCAATATTGCGTTTAACAGCCCGTTTTGAGCCATATCTAAGCATGGTTGCTATTTGTTTTTGGCTGTAGATCTTTGCAAGGATGAAACAAGCCTGTTTTTTTGCTAATGTTACCCGTTTCCAGTTGGAGTTGCTTTTATACGAATGGTCGGTAAGTGCCTCGACAGGTATGCAATAATGATCAGCGACCTTTTCAAGTATATTATGTGCAGTCATAAGAATGGGAGTGAGTTGCACAAAAATACACCGTTTTGTAATTTTATTACAAAATCTGTAAAATAAATTGTAATAATCAATACCCCCTTACAATTCCTCGCACTTTATACAGCTTCTGGATTATGTCTTTAGGGATGGGAGAGGGGCTTATTTTTAAGTTTTTAGGCACGAGAAGCAGGTTGTTAGGGTCGTTCATATCCACGTTGACGTACTTACATGTTTCAAGCCCGTTAGAAGATATTACATAATAAATATCCCCATATACAATAAAACGCTTATCAATGATTTCTTTGCAAAGCACATAGTCTCCGTGTCTTATTTCACCGTGCATACTGTCGCCGGTGATGATGGCCCCAAAGTCACAATCTTTGAACCGCGGATCATAGAAGTAATATTGCGGCTTGTACCTGGCATCGTCTCTGTAGCTTTCCACGAAGCTGGCCGTTATAGGTACATGTTTACCCAGTGGAATCACTTCTTTGTTCTGTCCGGGCTTGATCTCTGGCGTTTCTTCCTCCTCTTGGCCGAATATATCTTGTACCGATTTACCCAACGCTTTTGCGGTCTTTTCTTTCAGATAAAATGTAGTTCAAAACAGCCTTTTGTTCGTCGGTTATTTCTATCACAATAGTTTGTATTTAAATAAATTACGCTTTACAATAACAAATATTTATACAAAATGTCTTCAAAATTTGGAATTGAATACTTTTTGTCTTTATCTTTACATCAGAAACACAGAAACAATACAAACTAAAAACATCATTTCATCATGGTTAAACGCTTAATAATTTCTGTCTTTTCCTCATTTTCTTTCATCAGGAATCGCACTACTTCTGATAGCAAACCTTCCCCTGTCAACAACCATTTTTTGGAAACTTCAGGGAAAGCGTCCAATATTTTTTCGACAACGTCTAATTTTATTTCGCTTTTTCTGGAAATAGCCTTGCTTATTGTACTTGCACCAACCTTTATTTCACGCTCAAATGAACTAACGTTTAACCCTAGTTCTGTAATTAGTTCATTTAAAATGATTGCCTTAGCCATAGTGATAAAAAATATTTTAATAATTGTCCAAAATAATTTGGAAATGTCTTAGAAAATGCCTTAACTTTACATTAGATATACAAAATATGAACACCAAAAAAACATCAATCATGCAAAATACAAATAATTCACAAACCGCCCACAAGCTGACAGCGAAAGAATTATTGGAGCGTGCCTTTGAGGAATACAGGGTACAGATGGAACGCGGAGACATTGACGAGGTAGTGAAGCGTTCAGGCGAAACAAAGCGCAATTGCCAAGAGTACATCAGGGGCAATGTGCAGAGTGTAGTAACAGGTAAAAAAATATTTACTGAATTGCGTGCAATCATCGTAGAGAGAGAGAATGCTATTAAAAAGCTAGTAGCCTAACTCAAACACCCTGCCAAATATCACTTAATACAAAATATTTAACAACTACCGAATAAACCAGCCCAACACCTTGTAACAAAACACACGAACCAACTATGAAACGCAATTACGTGTACAAACCGATCTACAGAAGGTACCACCACTACAACCCGTGGGCTGACCTGCTGAGGGTGACAGCAATACTATTCGGTTCTGCTGCATTCTTTATCTGGTGGGTGGGAATGGTACTAAGCAACCTACATCATTATTAAATAAAAAAGCCCCTGCGGACACAGAGGCAATTGTTAACCTGTAACATGACAAAGGTATGAAACCTGTAACAAAAGAGCAAATTACAAATACCCTGTGGACTATACTATTTGCCACAGACCTTGAATGCTGCCCCGATGATCACGATGTATTGTGCGATATGTGCAAGGTCGTTCTCAACAAAGTGGCGCTCAGATTCAAACCAGCCTCTGAGATACCAGAGAGCTACATATGGGCACACAAAGATGTAGAAGCTCATTTTTTCGATACCATATGCCCTGATATCGTTCCATCGCCAACCGAATTTGAAGTTATCTGCAATCTCTATTTCGATTTTGAATTGTGGGAAGTTACGCAGAGCCTAGCAACCCGTATCAGCAATATTGCGAAGGAGTTTGTAAAAACAGCTGCATAATGGACGCATCACTCGGCTACGCGATAAGCGCGTGCACTACAGGCGGGTTCTGGATATTCCCGCTAAGTGCGGCAGTGTCTATCAGATTCATAGTATTATTTCTCAAAAAAAATGATGCTATATGAGAAAACGTAAACGCCGCTATCTGATAGACAGACTGGCCACGCTCCCAATAAAAGAAAAGCAAATAATTCTCTCAATCATAAAAAGATAATCATGTATAAAATAGTTGGGGTGCTCATCTACCCATCAAGTGACCCACAAATAAAGGTATTGAGTGCAACGGGTACAGTAACCGAAATAACTATACCCATCAATAAGGAAAGGTCGGTATTCGATAGTGTAAACGCCCTTGTTGATGAAGCTAATAAGCAACTACACACCAACCTGCCGCATCATTCATTCGGGACTGATGTTGAAAAAGAAATGGACTAATTATCAACCTCATAAAATTATAGCAATGTCACAAACCAACGAATTACAAGTTATCGACCCCATAGAAACATCACTGGTAAAGCAGTCTGAAATAGGGGATATGCTCATAAAGCTACCTACCTACAAGGAAATGGTTGTAAATGGTATAGATGATAAATTAGGCTACAAAGCCGCCGATGAAGCTCGCAAGGAAATAAAGAAAGTGCGCGTCCTGACTTCAAAAATTGCTGAATGCGGGCGACAGGAAGCCGTCCGCATTCAGAAAGCCTGGATTGCAAAGGAAAAAGAAATTAACAGCCAGTTTGAGGAAGTTGAAGCACATCTGCAGGCTGAAACAGACAAAGTAGATGCAGAGAAAGAGCGCATCAGGCAGGAAGCGGAGCGCGTGGCTCAGGAGCGTTTAAATGCGCGTTGCAAGGAACTTATTGATTGTGGATGCGCATTCGATGGTAGCAATTATTCTATCAATGAGCTGACTATATCGATGCCTATCATAAAGGACATGGATAATGAAAGGTTTTCCGCATTTATGGTTCAGGTGAAAGAACAGTATGCTATCATCCTGAAAGCCGAAGCAGATAGGAAAGAAGCGGAGCGCATAGAAGCCGAACGCATTGCCACTGAAAAGAAAGCAGAGGAAGAGCGCCTGCAAAAGGAGCGCGAAGAACTGGAACGCCAGCGCAGGGAGTTTGAGGAACAGCAAGCCAAGTCCAAGGCAGAACAGGAGCGCATAGCCGCAGAGCAGAAGGCCGCACAGGACAAGATAGATGCTGAAAACAAGCGCATAGCAGATGAAAGGGCGGCTGCAGAACGCTCCGAGGCTGAAAGGATAGCAGCTATTGCCCGTGAAAAGGAACTGGAAGAAGCAAGGGTGAAGGCCGTAGAGGATGAACGTCTGCGCATGATCGAGGAACAAAAGGCAGAGGAAGCCCGTAAGATGCAGGAAGCAGAAGCGGCAAAAATAGAAGCGACACGACAGGCTGCACTGGCACCGGACAAAGAAAAGCTGATGGTTTTATTTAAGTCAATATCTGAGCTGACTATACCCGAGTGCGCAACCGAAGAAGGCATGAAGGTATCAACAGGCGTACAAGGGCTACTTACTAAGGTTCAGGACTATATTCTCAAAAACGTTAAATCACTATAAAAACCAATACAAACCAAATGGCAAACGAAACATCAGTACAGACCCCGCCACCACCACAACAGAAATTAACTGCAAAGTCCTTATTTGATCAGGACAATATAAAAAGTAAGCTACAGGCCATGTTGGGCAAAAAGTCAACAGGCTTTATTACATCGGTATTGCAGATAGTGGCATCTAACAAGCTACTGGCGAACGCTGACCCTATGAGCATCTATCAGGCTGCATGTGTGGCCGCAACGCTTGACCTCCCGCTTAACAACAACTTGGGCTTCGCCTATATCATCCCGTACAACGAGAAAAGGCAAGACGAGCAGGGCCGGGATTACACTATCCAGGTAGCTCAATTTCAGATAGGCTACAAAGGTTTCATTCAGCTCGCACAGCGCACGGGCATGTATAAGAAAATAGGGGCCGCTGCAATCTATGAAGGTCAACTGATAAAGAACAATCCGCTTACAGGCTGCGAATTTGACTTTGATAAGAAACTATCTGACAAGGTAACGGGATATGCTGCCTACTTCTCCACTATTAATGGATTCGAGGCTACGCTGTATATGACTGTTGACCAGCTACAGGCGCATGGCAAAAAGTATTCCAAGACCTACAACCAGACATACGGCAAATGGAAAACAGACTTTGAGGCAATGGCAACAAAGACCGTAATAAAGTTGCTGTTGTCGAAGTATGGCCCATTGTCGGTTGACATTCAAACCGCTATGATAACTGATCAATCAGTAGTTAAAGATGCGGACACCAACGAGGTTGAATATGTAGACCATGAAGATGTTGCTAATGCTCAATTACCAGAAGCTATCAATATAGAAGACCTCACAATGCTATTTGACTTCAAGAAAGATGTGTTAACGGAAAAGGAACTGAAAGATGCGGAGCGCATTATCAACAACAAAGAGGAGGCAAGTTATAAGAAGCTGCACACACTGTTACAGGGAAAGTAGCCAGTAAGTACAAACTCCGTCAATCAGCCGATAGCCCACCAGCATCTGCCTTTGGCGGCAAAAAACCAATCATATGTCAATTACAAAGAACATCAACCGTATAGGCTCATTTACTTCATCAGAGGTAGTAGCACTCACGACAACAGGAAAGGGCGAACTAGGATTTGGCGCACCGGCCATTACCTACATCAAAGAAAAGAATATGGAGCGTAGGCTAGATATGTCGCTCGATAGTGAAGCAGATGCAAAACCACTTACATGGGGCAAGCGCGTTGAAAAGAACGTATTCGACCTGTTGGGCATGGAATATATTCTTACATCTACAGAAACTGATGTACACCCACGTATAGACTATTGGGCTGGTAGCAAAGATGGTATCAAGTATGATGAAGGGAAAACAGTATTTGATATTAAGTGCCCTTTCACCCGTAAGTCATTTTGTGGCTTGGTGCAGCCGCTTTATGATGGTCTTACCGGAATGGATGCCATGAACGCTATAAGAAAGGAGCACAAAGACGGAGAGAAGTACTACCTGCAGCTTGTTTCAAACTCCGTTATTAATAATTGCAGGTTTGCAGAGCTGATAGTTTACGCACCATATCAAAGTGAATTAGACTTGATCCGCTTAGAAGCTCAGGGAGAGGATAATTGTATGTGGCTTGCTTTCGCCTCTGATGATTCACTCCCATACATCCGCAACAATGGTTACTACAAAAACCTCAACATCATCCGCTTTGAGGTGCCCCAAGCAGACAAAGATATGCTTACAGAGTGCGTGCTTAAGGCTGGTAAGCTATTAATTGAACGCCCAATTGTTTCTGTTGTTATTCACGACCAAATCAATGGTGTGCCTGTTGTTGTGCACGATAAAGTTGCGGATTAATGCCAAATGAGCAAGTAAAAATGTTTGAATAGAAAATAATTTTTAAACCACACAAACCTGTAAAAAATGGATAACGTAATTATCGCAGAAGGAGACCAGATCAATGGCAATCAATTAATGTTTGTAAAGTCAGCCGGCGTACTTCAACATCTTAATGAGCTGCAATTAGCACATGCAGATAAAGTAAGGGATTTCTGGCTGGACTACATTTTTTCCTGTAAAAATTCAATAGACAAGGCAAAGGCTAAAATCGGAATTGAATGGCTTTATAAACTTGCTAAACACGAAGTACCGACGATAGTCTATGTAGATAGCCCTATGGGAGCGCAATATGCTGTACATCTTTTGAAAGAGCTGACGAAGTCGGCTCCGGCCAGCGTCGGGGCCAGCGTCAGGGCCAGCGTTTGGGCCAGCGTCGGGGCCAGCGTCAGGGCCAGCGTCAGGGCCAGCGTCAGGGCCAGCGTCGGGGACAGCGTTTGGGCCAGCAAAATTCAATACGAATCCTTTTCTTCTTACGGCAGCATCGGCGACTATGGTTGGGTTTCTTTTTACGATTTTTTCACGCAGATAGGTGTGATAAATCACGAAGGGTTCAACCAGTTCAAACAATTGATACTCTCTGGGATATACGACATGATCCATTTGAGCGGATTTTGCATCATTTCTGCTCTGCCATCTGAAATATCCCGTAACGATGCCGGTTTACTTCATAGCATCTCTGGTCCAGCTATTATATTCAAAGACGGGTACTGCCAGTACTATGTAAATGGGGTAAACCTTGAGCAAAACACTTTTGATAAGCTACTGAAAAAGCAATATGGGCTAGGTGAATTTATTGCCGAAAAAAACGAAGAAACCAAAGCAGCCATATTATTATTCATGCGCGAGAATTGGGGTGAAGATTACCTGGTCAACTTATTTACTGAGCACCTGAAAGAGATCGACACCTACGTTGACAAAAAGAAACCTGAATATCTGCAGGGTACAAATGAAGGCATGAACATCGGGGTGTACACTTTGTTCAAGGGAAACTTTGGCGGCATTGCTATTGCTTACGTTCGTTGCTATTGCCCATCTACCGATCGAATGTTTTATCTGGGGGTAGATCCTGTTCAGAAAAAGGCTAAGGATGCTATAGCATCGCTTTACCGGATACCCGTATGTCTCAAGCCATATATAAAGGAAATACGCAGGCAAGGAGAGCGCTACAGCACAACGCTGACTGACAGGGGCAATGAACTTTTGAAAAAGTTAACAAAAACCGAAGCGCAGGATTTGACGCCAATTACCGGAGAAGAATATTTTTCAAAAATGACTTACGAGTACTAATATTTTTTTCTAATACAATAAAACCAAAAAAATGCAGAAAGTAGCACAGATTAAAAAGAATATCGCTCCGAGCAGCGATAACGGTCACTTCGTAGAAGGAGCCGGAGTAAAGGTTATTGACCTTGACATTGTTAATGAAACTTTTGTTGTAGAGGGTAAATCCCAGTTGACAACAAAAAATCACACCTCTCTGGAAATGAATGAGACGTGCATCGTTACCTGTCAGCAGGTATATGACCCACTTCTCAAGTCATTCGAAAAGTCAGGAGACTAATTACAGGTTTACGCTTTCTGTTTCTACAGCGAGCATTTTTTAAATAATCGTTATTAACCAATAAACATAAAGCAATGCAAAAATTCATGCCGGATGCACCCTATGCGGAAAGGATGCAGGTATTACAAGACACCGCAGAGAAGATAGAGCAAAAGGAGTACTATACTCCGCTTACTCAGTCAGACCTTGACCTGAAGCGTGAACAATTTACCGACAATTCTATTTGGCTCGGAAACGAGAAAGCCAAAATCAAGGAATTGGTAGACACTCACAAACAGCACATCAAGCCGAAGGCAGAGGAAAACACCAAACTTCTTTATGAGATTACCACTAAGCAGGAGAAACGTGAAGGCGTTATCTACCACATTGCCGACTATGATAATAGCATTATGGTTACCTACGATGAAAATGGCGACTTCGTAGAATCACGCCGCCTACGTCCAGAGGAAAAGAAAGGACAAAGCAGGATGTTCGTTCCTACTGTTAAAGCATCTTAATTATTCTTTCAGCATACCAAAAACAAATAAAGTGAATAACGAAAAAATGCAAATTGTACTTCCTGAGGGATGCACAGAACTTACAATCAGGGAAGGAGCCGCAGTTGCCCCGCTTCCTTTGAAAGAACCAAAGTCTATCGCTATTGATGGTGATATTCATACTATCACTAATTATGTAGCGATACGCAGGGTAAGCGCGCAGGGTATTCAGGTGCTAAATCCAAACACAATTATAGTAGAAGCGGACAAGAACGCTCGAACTATAGTTATGAAGCAGGACCCGGAAGCTCATTATAGTGTTACCGTAACCGCAAAACTACAGGCATCGGAGGAACTTAAGCAATTTGGTATCAACCAAGATACGCGTTACGACCGCAAGCAGTTGTTACGCCTCCTGAAATTCAACCGCCTGTTTTTTGAAGATAAGCAGCAATACAATGAAGTTATCTCTGGTCTATCTGCTATCCGTTTTAAAACTCAACAGGAACTGACACAGGAGCAAGATGGGAAGGGCAAGCGTGTTAACAACGATGAATCCAATACTGTTGCACATGATGGTTTCAAAGACAAATTTACATTGTCAGTTCCGCTATTTAAGGGATTTGACCCTGTGAAAATAGAGGTAGAAATATGCTGGGAAGTTCTGAATAGCGCTATATCATTTTGGTTGGAAAGCGTAGGCCTAAAAGAAGCGACCGACGGCGCCATTGATGGCATATTCGAAACTGAACTTGCCAATGTGAAAGACTTTGTAATCATTCATAAGTAGTCAGAACACGGTTAAAGGCCGTCTGGTAGTTCAAATCTGCCAGTTCTGCAACAATAAAATACTCAATGAATATGCCGAGCACCCAACACACCCGCACCTGCAAAAATGATTCCTGCACAACTGAATTTCAGTGCAAGCCTTCATCTAAAAAAGTGTACTGCTCACGTACATGCTCCCGCAAAATCTGGACGTTCTCCCGTTTAAAATATGTAAGGGAACACAGAGACACTATGAACATACGTGAAATGGCTGAGCACTTCGGAGTGGAAACAAGTTTATTCAGAAAGGCTATGTCCGACTATCGTAGGATTGACAAGACATTTCCTAAGCTGTATAAGGTAGTACCAGGCACAAGCAGAATATCCGTATCTGGTTATGGTGTTACCTACAAGTACACGAAAAACGCTGATGGTACATGGAGTAGGGAGAAAGTAGGCACCGATCTAAGGCGCAAAGAAAAGAAGCCTGTAGAGGTAAAGCCAAAGGTTGTAAACCCCGTACAGGTCAAAAAAGATAAACCCGCTCCCGTCAAAAATCAACGGCCCGTTAAGCCAATGAGGGAACCAAAGCCAGCGCCAAAACCGACGCGTATAGTCGCAGAACCATTCGACCCGAATAAGCACATGTATATCCCGCATCCGCTGGCCTGCATTAACCCAAGTTTCAAAGGAGCATTAAAACAAGTAAATAAAGCATCGTAACATGGAATTACTCAACGGTTATTTAGATTTATTCTCAGGGTATGGCGGGTTTCATAAAGCCATCGAAGAAGCTGGATTTCGTTTCAGGGAAACTTACTTTTCTGAGATAGATAAACATGCCATAGCTAATTATTCTTACAACTTCCCAAAATCACAATATGTCGGAGCAATACAGTCTATTTCAGAATCAACCTGCGGAAAACTTGACCTTATTACTTTCGGATGGCCTTGCCAGGACAATAGTATTGCTGGAAAACGCAAAGGACAACAGTCAGGTACTAGAAGCGGTCTTTTATATGAAGCGGTTAGGCTTATCGGTCAATATCGCCCAAGAAATTTTATTGCTGAGAACGTCAAAGGATTGTACTCTGTCAATTCCGGTGTGGACTTCCGCAATGCAATTGAAGTTCTTGCCTACCTTAATGAAAGTCTGCCACAATATGATATTGAATTGCAGCTTTGCAATACACGTTGGGTATTACCCCAAAATAGAGAGCGGATATTCATTATCGGACATCTTAGAGGAACAGGTAGCAGACAAGTATTTCCTATCGGGGAAGATTTTGGAATATATAGCCAAATCGGCATAGGCATTGAAAATATAGGCAATGTAAATCCGTCAGGTAACGGAATGAATGGCAACGTGTACGGGTCGAACGGAATTAGCCCTACATTATCCACAAATAAGGGTGAAGGCATAAAAGTATTAGCCCGATTAAATAGTAGCCAAGATGGTCAGGTATTTGACCAGATAGGCATTGAGCAATGCCTATCTGGTGGTCACGGGAACACACCAAAAGTAGCTATCAAGTCAGCTACCAAACAAGGTTATGAAGAAGCGGCAGAAGGTGATAGTATCAATTTTAGTTTTCCCAACTCTACAACAAGGCGTGGGCGTATTGGGAAGGGTGTAGCGCAAACATTAGATACGGCGTGTAATCAGGGGGTGATACAAGTAAATCCATCAATAGAAAGCGATGGCAAGCAACCCTATCAGCAAAATAGGGTGTACGATAGCAGTGGCATTTCTCCAGCGCTTAATAGCCAAATAACAGACCAATATAAAATCGTAGAAAAAAGAGTAAATGATGTGTCTAATTCCTTGTTGCTGCAAGGTTTTATGCTTATCTTTAAAGAAACTATTTTGTATGGGACAGAGGATAAAAGAAACGCCATTAAAGCACTGTTTTTATTGTTCAAAGAAATTGGAGAGGAAGAGATGGTCGAATGGGGAGTTGGAGGCATTAATACATTTCAACAGGCGAAAATTTTGCAATCAAATATGTTCTGCAAAAAACCTTATGGGACAAAAAAAGGAGAATGTGAAGTGGATGACAGCACATCACCATGCGAGGAATTTGAAGACGAAAGAAAAGTGCGAAATGTGTGGTGCAGAACAAAATTTGGACATACACCACAAGGACGAAAACTGGAAGAACAACTCTATAAACAATTTACAGGTTTTATGTCGCTCATGCCACAATTTACAGCACAAAAGAAAAAAAATCTGCGTTGTTTGTGGGAAACCACAGAAGGGTCTTGGTTACTGCGAAAAGCATTATCAACGTTTCAAAAAATATGGAAATGCACTTATGAAGAAAACCAATCAGCACGACAAACCTCGAATATCCGAAGATTAACCCCAATAGAAACGGAGCGGTTGCAAGGATTGCCTGATGATTGGACTAAGTACGGCAACTACAACGGAGAGATAAAGGAAATATCCGACACGCAGCGATACAAACTGTGCGGGAATGGGGTGACAAAACACATGGTACTTGCCATAG
This sequence comes from uncultured Methylococcaceae bacterium, assembly GCA_903866825.1. Classification (GTDB taxonomy): domain Bacteria; phylum Pseudomonadota; class Gammaproteobacteria; order Methylococcales; family Methylomonadaceae; genus Methylobacter_C. The sequence continues at coordinate 34,357 of CAIPPE010000141.1, read as the reverse complement.
CAAAAAGATTGTTTGACCTAAATTATTCTGACTATGATCGACATTAACATAGATGGCACATGGTACCAGGTTAAAGACCCCGTAGCGCAAAGGATGGCTGAATATGACCAATCGGTTAAGCATGCTGTAATGGTCCTTGAGCGGGTTATGGAAGCCGCCAACAAGTACCGAAAAGCCGTTGATGCATACGCCAAGGGTAATGGATATGAAGAGCGAAAACAGATGCTTATAGCAGGAGCCGTATTAGATGCATCCATGGTTGATATAGTTGAATGTAAACCCAAAAATAAAGCAGCATGACCCCTATACTTGAAGAAAATACAATTGTTGAAGTAGGTAAATATTACATGTTTAAGTGCGCGATTGTTGAAGTAAATATGGAAACACTATTTGTGCCTGTCATTGGCATACCTCATAAAGACCTGAGTTTTGGCCCTGATATAAAGCATTATCATATAGATGGCAGATTTACTAGGGGACGTAACGGGATTTATGATACTGATAAAAACGGCATTACAAATGGATTCGTTGCCGCTGAACATCACGATTTTATTACCGCCAACTTGGTTGATATTGTATTGAAAAGAATAAAATGCAAAAGGTTAACTACAGGCGCAAATCCTCCGTTTGCAAACTTATGGGGTGAACTTACAAAATACGCGTTGTGGTATAATACTCAATTAGGGAAGTCGTGTGCTGGCAAAAAATGCCCTCATTTGGGCACCGTAATGCATGAGCATGATGGAAAGCTCATATGCCCTTTACATGGCCTGCACGGCGACTTAGTTAAGCAGGTTATCATACCTGCAGCATAAAAGTAAATACCTACACAGGCTGCAACCGGTATAGGTATCAAGAATAGACAGAAGGTATATTTCATATTTCGTGCCAACTGTTTTGAATTTAGAAAACCTTAACAAGAATAGACAACATGGCGCGTATCAGAACTATAAAACCTGATTTCTTTAAAAACGAGGAGATAGCAGAGTTGACAGCTATGTACAGGTTGTTGTTCATAGGCTTATGGACTCAGGCAGACCGTGAAGGCAGACTGGAAGACAGGCCGAAAAGAATAAAAGCCGAACTGTTCCCATATGATAACATTGATATTGATAAAGGATTAAATGAACTGCAAGCTAAAGGCTTCATCGTCAGGTACAAGGGTAATGCAAATGTCTCCGACAGGATATTATCCCCAGAGCAGCCTGCAAACGAAGTAAACTGTATTCAGATATTAACTTTTACCAAGCATCAAAAAATAGATAGAATAAATGAGAATCTATCGCAATTACCTGAATATCAAGGAGAAAATACACTAGTCGAGAACAAGTCTTTTAATAGTCTAGTAAAAGCGGGGGAAGGGAAGGGAAAGGAAAGGAAGGGAAAGGAAGGAGATTTGCCGCAAGCGGCTGAAAATGACCCTGAATTTTCAGATGAACAAAATGAGTTATTCAGGAAGTTTCAAGGTTGGATGCTCAAGAATACACCTACCGTCGTCAAAATGGAAAAGCCCCTAACTATCAAAGAGTTTTTTGTTTTACGCGGCACTATTCCGAACAGTAATGGTAAAATAGTAAGCATAACCAAACAGGAATGTCAGGACATTCTTCTGTCGATCGAGAACAATAAAAACTATTTGAAAAAGTTTCGTTCACCCTACCTGTGCATTCTTGCATGGCATAAAAGAAACACCTAAAAGCAATGGCCCTAAACATTAAAAAAGAATTTGGTAATACCAGGAGCCGCACGCCCGACCCATCAACCATGATTTATGGTAAGGTGCCTCCGCAAGCGCCAGATATGGAGGAGGCTATTTTGGGGGCTTGCATGCTCGAGCGTGACACATTCGAGGAAGTGCAGCAAATCATACACAGTGAGGAGATTTTCTACGTTGATGCCCACCAGAAGATATTTGCTGCCATGATGAGGCTGTACAGGGTTGGTAAACCTGTTGACCTGTTGACCATAACCGATGAACTGAGAAAAACCAGCGAATTGGAACTGGTAGGGGGTGCTTACTACCTCAGCCGCCTTACCATGAGCGTATTATCAAGCGCGCATGTTATGGCGCATGCATCGATCGTATTTGAAAAATATGCAAAAAGAGAAACAATACGTATTTGCGGCAACGCAATAAACTTCGCTTACGAAGATGGGGCAGATGCATTTGAGGGCGTAGACGAGGCTGTGAGTGGCCTTTCTGGTGTATTTGACGGCATACATGGTTCCACGGGTACAGAGGTAGGCAAAGTCTTCATTGAGGTGATTGAAGATGTCGCAACAAAAAAAGCAAATCCAACGCAGAAAATAGGCATTCCTTCCGGTTATACCGAGATAGATGTTTTAACTCAGGGATGGGTACCCGGCGACATGATTATACTGGCCGCTCGTCCTTCTCAGGGTAAGACAGCATTAGGGTTGAATATCACCATGAACAGCGGATGCCCTTCACAGTTCTTTAGCCTTGAAACTTTAAAGAAGCCGTTGGTTCGCAGGATGGCCGCTGCAAAGTCGGGTATTCAGTTGCGTAGGTTGAAAACCGGCCGCATTTCAGATGTGGAGGAAAAGCTACTGCAATCCAAGGTTGCTGATTTTAACAGGTTACCCATTACCATAGAGGATAAATGCTTCACGTCAAAGCAAATAGTCAGTTCTATTCGTGCCTGGGTGAAGGCGCAACGTAAGAAGAATCCCCCGAAACCCGATGCCAACGGCAAGCTGGTGAATGAAGACTTACTGGTCGTTATCGACTACCTGCAGCTTATTGAGGGTAATGGTAGTGGTAATAGGGAACAGGAGATATCCAAGATATCCCGCGACCTGAAGAAGTTGGCCATGGATCTGGAGATTCCCATCATAGCACTCAGTCAGCTTAACAGGAAGGTAGAAGACAGGACCAACAAAAGGCCTATGGTGTCAGACCTGAGAGAGAGCGGTGCCATCGAGCAGGATGCTAGTATCATCATGCTTATTTGGTGGAAAGATACCGGTAACAAAGATTCGTCTGGCGACCCGATTTACGAAACTGTGATCATAGTGGCCAAAAACCGAGATGGGGAGTGTGGGGATGTGGTTTTAAGGTTCAATGGGGATATCCAGTTGTTTTTGAATAAGGATGATATAGATCAAACCGTCTACCCGTCATACGTGAGTGCTGGCTTTCAGAATTATAACCGTGATTTTTCAGTATCGCAGAAAGAACAGAACTCAGGTTGGGATGATGACCTGCCGGTAAAGAAAACAGACGAGGATGCACCATTTTAATAACCACCCTGCTACCAACGGAGCAGGTAAAAAGAAACAGTATGAACATTGTACAAACACCACAAGAATGGCTATCAACAAAGGGGGATTTCTATCAAGAATCTGCAATAGCCGAAATGATGCAACATTATGCAGAATACTACCACGAAGAACAAAATAAGGGAGTGTATAAACTAAAATGGCATCACGTTAATTCAGACCCTCCAAAAATCAACAAAAAGGTAATCAGGTCGGACCACAGGGTTGAAGGGCATGCTGAGTATGATAATCAAACGATAGACTACATAACGAAGGATTGTACCACAGGTCAGGAAAGATGGCAGTACGCCAATAGAAAACCAAATGATAATGAATACTGGATGGAATTAATTGACCCACCATCAAATAACTAACCACTCACTCAAAGAAGATTATGAAAAAGGAGATAACAGTAATATGTAATATTGTGAGAATGGGTATGGGTGGAGTTGTTGGCAAGCCGCCTACTGAATATGCTATTATTGAGCTTTTTGGTAGTGAAGTGAAAATAGAACTTACCAAATCAATGGCTAAAGACTGCTATGATACAAACAAAGTTAAAATAACAATTGAAATTCTTTAACCCATGCGCCACTCTAAGATATTCACCACGGATGAAGTCTGTTCGATAATGCAAGGTAAGATGACCGCTTTTTATGAGGTGGTTAAACCGCAACCTATTCCGCCAAGAGCAATATACAATCTTGATGAAGTGGAGGCAATCATAAGCCTAACCCCCAATATCATGGGAGGTAAGACGGGCGTAATGTTTAACTGGAAATCAAAGAGGCATCCACACATTGCCGATGGTGGTTTTTGGACACACACTTTCCACTACTCGATAGGTCAGAAGATATATGTCCGTGAAAGTTGGCATTTGACTGACAATACAGATGCTGGAGGAAAGGGGGTTTATTGGGAATATAAAGCCGATACAGACGATGTAGCGCCGGGCGGATGGGATAATGTAGGTGCAGACGAAAGACCCGAATATGCCCGTTGGAAATCCCCCGCCACGATGCCCCGTGAAGCTGCGAGGACGTGGTTAGCGATAGTGGGCGTGAAGTGTATGCATACACAAGACCTGAGCAACAAACTATGCCACACGCTAGGTATCACACCGCCCGACAAAGCCGCGTTTGACGAGAACAAATTTATATTTCTTTACGAGTTTAAACTTTCAGAAAAATGAGCAAAATAATGAAAACACTAGCAATAGTAACTCTTAGCACATTGCTATTTTCATCGTGCATAGGAGACGGATATAGCGAACTTAAAACATATCAATCAGTAAGAAAGAAATTCCCAAAAGCCAGAATATATCACGAGGCAGATAGTAAAATTAGTTATTGGACTGTATTGGACACTAATGGGCAGTACTATCGAGTGATTACAGGTAACGGGAGTAATTCTGAGATTACCGACATACAAACTCCAATAGAATTAAGATAAAACCACATCCAAATGAGCAAACAGACAGCATTGCAGCAGGCGATAGAGCATATGAAAGCAGAATTTGAGGAGTTAGACATGACTAATCATCCAACTACGAATGCGGTAATTAGAAGCCTTGAAAAGTATCTCCCCGCCGAGCAGCAGCAGATAGAGCAAGCGTATAATGATGGTTGCGTATATGGTCATATAAACGATTCGGAAACCTACTTCGCCACGACCTACGGGGCAGAGAAAGTACAAGGGGATGATGAAATGAGCGATGAGGAATATGTTAAGAGTGTTTATCCTGATGCCATTATACGCAGAAGATATAGTGCGGCATTTGATACAGACTATTACTTTTTAGTGAACTCAAATAATGCAAACGAGATTGTAATATCGGGCGAAGTGGAAGATATTGAATCCGCATGGTCGGACGCAGCTAACAGAATCTGGGAGAAAAAGTAAAACCCCGGTAAGGAGCCGGTTTTAATACAATGGAAATACGATTTTTCAAACACGGAATAGGGGGTTCATGGGAACTAAACCTAATTGGCAGTAAGTGGAATTTCCGAATTGCCCGTCATCAACTGGCATTATGGAAAAACTATGAGCCGGTATTCAATTTTCAGTAACACCCTGAATGGTTCAAGCGTATGGTTCGATTCCATACGCAGGGGCGACATATTTAACCACACATTTTAAAACCACACGTATGGAAAAGAATAAGAGCGCAGAGGATTTTGTGAAGGAACATTATGAGGACGCATTTTGTGATTGTGGCGATGTTGATGACTACACCTGTAGTTACTGGATTACTACACCAAAATTAGACAAAGACCACCTGTCTTTGTGCGTAGAAACCACATCAGAAGCAGCCGCATGGACATCAGCAGCAAACCGTATCCGTGAACAGTTAAAACAAAATAAGTAACCCGCAGGTAGCGGATAAAAATAGAAAAAGATGACTATAGAAGAAATGGACAAATACGGCTTTTCGGTTAATACAAAGTGTATCTACGATGGCAAACAACATAACATTAGCTCTGTTGATTTTTCGCAAAACCTTATAGGTATACCATGTTATTATGAGGGGTGCAAACCCGAAGATATTATATGGCTAAGGTGCGAAAATGTGGATATAATTGAAAAGCAGGAACAGTCCGAACAGAAAGACCTGCCGAGCGATATAATGAAGGCGAGAGATTGGGCTATAAAAAATGGCGACCACTATACATCAGACATGTATGAGGTTATGGATGACTATGCCGCTTATGTTCTCCGCTCGTACGTATCAGCAGGGGTGAGCGATGCGGAGATGAAAGAGCCACATAATTTCAATAGTATGTTGGAAGCTAGGGGGCTAAACAAATGGCACAGGGTGGACAAATCTAATTTCACACCTCCTGAACATAATGAGAATATAGTTTTCTTTACTGAGTCGGGTAGTATTTTCAGAGGTCACTATAAAGGTAGTGTAGGTTTTGTGTGCTACGGAATAGGAGCAAAAGAGCTAACCGATGTAGAAGTTACCCATTGGAGAAATTTAGATTTCCCTACCGAATACCAACAAATGCTAGACGATAGCGAAAACGGTACGCCACAATTTGATTTCGCAGCTTACCTAAAACAGAAGGAGGGGTAAATGGATAACAGAAAAGAATGGGAAACTGCGGATAATTATCTTGAATCACTAAATCAAAGCACAATGGATAAGCACATAGAGCGTTTAAATGCGCTGGCCGAAAAAATGGCAGAAAGTAAATACGAGTTATTCCCGCAAATAAGAGAAAAATGTATTGCAGAAATGCTTCCCCTTGCGGAACTAGCACTACGAGAGTGTGCGGAGGAGGTTACTAAGGCTTTATCGCACGGGTATCATGTAAAATGTGATGAGATTAAAGGTGAGCCGTCAAGGGGATACGGAGGCAAGTATTTACAATCACTAGGGCTTATCCCCGAAAAAACGAAAGAATGAGCAACGAGAACGGAATAATTGATTATGAGAAAGAGATTAAGAGTGTTTATCCTAACGCTTATTGTGGGGAGTTTGGAGGTTATAATGTGTACTTGCGCCTGACCGATTGTATATTTTATTCAGAGGGCAAGACAAAACGTGAAGCGTGGAAGAGTGCTTATTTAAAACTTAAACGCGAAAACTTATTATGAGCAACGATAAAATAAACTACGAACAGGAGGTGAAGAAGGTTTATCCGACAGCCAAATGTTATAATACAGGGACTATACTAGGTGGTGCGCTTAAATGCTATCATATAGGGGTTAAGGCAAATAACGAAATAAATATAATTGTTCCTAGTCACTATTTCAAGGGTAATGCAAAGGAGTCGTGGAAAGTCGCTTACGAACATCTCAAAAACCAAAACAAGATATGAGCAACGAACAGCTTGCCGAGAAGGCGTACCCATTAGATGGGAGCAAAGATATACTTTCTGAAATATCAGTTAAAGACAACCGTATTGGTTACGCCCAAGCCCTTACCGACTGCCAAGACTTCGCAGAGTGGTGTAGCTTGAATGGGTGGAAATTCCACCGTGGAAGCAGGAAGTGGTATAATGGTATCCGAAACGAACACAAAGGCGTGTATTTGCAAAGTGCTGACCTTTTCGCATTATTCATTCAAGACAGACAATCTAAAACTAAGGAACAATGATACAAGCAAACGAACTGAGGATAGGTAATATAGTAAAGGCAGAAAATGAAGTTTTGCATATGACCACCTTTGCTCAGATTAAGAGCATTTCAGAAAAAGAGGTTAAGTGGGTTAGTGTCTACTCAAAGGCAGATGCTGGGTATGAGCAAGACGACACGTTAATAGACATAGAGGCATGGGAACTCACGCCCGAACTGCTAGAGAAATGTGGGTTTGAAAATGTCGGATTTTTCGAGAAAGACATTAGGACTTCTGATTGTTGGGCAACGGAATATATTCGACCAGAAGAAAATAGTGCACGGCAAAGAATTATTATCTTACCATACCAGTTAGGGAGAGTAGACTATTTACTTGGTGTTGAAAATGCTAGGAATGATTTCAGAATAGGGATAACTGCTATAGAGTCACTACATCACCTGCAAAATGCCTACTACGTCCTAACCCAAACCGAATTGCAAATCACACTTTAAAACAGAACAATGATACACGTAACAAAAGAACTAGCGCACAAATTGAGGGATATTGGTTTCGATGTTCCTACAACGGATTATTGGTATGATGGTGATACAGGAAATAATGTTGACCGCTTCATGCAGGAACAATCGGCTTTCAATCATAATGATGAGGATATGTGCGTTTCCGCCCCTGATTTACATTGTGTAACCGACTGGCTTCGTGAGAAACATAGGCTGCATGTGCTTGTATGCACTAATACAGACCATGACGGATGGATAGCGGGAATACAATCAAAAGGAACGTTTGAGCCGATTGGTGTAATAAATGACGATGAACCCGTGGCGACATTTAGCGAAGCCCTCACATCCGCAATAGAACGAGCGGTTGATATTGTTAAAACTAAAATGGAGAATGAAGCAATAGGTACAATGGACCGCCCAGATGGTCAGGGATAAGTTAGCAAAGGGCACCATCGTTGCGGCGGAGGGGTTGGATGATCCACCAACAGATAAAAATAAGAAACGCCCTAAATTCAACAACAACAAAATAGAGTGGGATGGGATGGTGTTCGACAGCTCAAAGGAATATAAGCGGTACCGGGAACTGCTACTACTGCTCAAAGTCGGGGAGATTGGCCAGTTACGCCGTCAGGTTGTTTATAATCTATCGGTGTGCGACTATATAGCCGATCATGTGTACATCGATGCTAAAACAGGGTTGGAGGTTGTAGAGGATGTGAAATCGGAAATCACAAGGAAATTACCCGTTTACCGGCTGAAAAACAAAATGATGTTTAAGGAGTTGGGGATAAGGATAAAGGAAGTATAAATAGAATATAGGCAATAAATAAGTGAAAAAGCAAATACAAATACCAAAAACCAACAATCCGTTACCTTCAATGTCAAAGGAGGAACAGGAATTTCTTATTTTACTTGCCGAAATGTTTGCACACAGTATCATTAAAAAGCCGAACCATGTCGAAGAAAGCAATAGGGTATATCCGAATCAGCACAAAAGAGCAGTCTAACTACTCCCTATCGGGCCAGCGCTCAGAGATAGAAACTTACTGCATCAAGCATGATATATCGCTACTCTCTGTTTTTGAAGATGATGGGCAGAGTGCAAAGAACTTTGACCGCATCTCATGGCAGGAACTGGAGAGTTACATTGCACTCAATCATAAAGCCATTGATTACCTGATAGTTTATAAGTACGATCGCTTTTCCCGCAATCTTGCTGAGGCATTGGCCATGATGGAAAAGCTGGAGAAGAAATACAAAATCACCATCCTGTCAATACTTGAAAATATAGGAGTGCACCCTAAGTCGCCTGTATTTTTCTCATTCCGTACGCAGATATTGTTGAATGCCAATAATGATGCCGTAGATAAGAAAAACAGGGAGTTATCAGCTTTGGAATCAAAAATAGATGGCATTGAGGAAAAGTACATTGTGAACAAGCTCGACGATGAAACATACCGTAAATGGAAAACCAGATACGAGAGTGAGCGAATGTTCCTTATGCACGACATAGAGGAGCTTAGTGAGCCGATCGCCAATACCTGGAAGCGATATGAAAGCAGCCTTCACAAGCTGTCAGACATAGCATATATCTACAATTCTAGTAGCATGCATAGTAAAAAAGCATTCATTAATGTGGTGTTCGATAACAAATTGAGCTACCAAAGCGGAACTTATCGAACTCTTTTCCTAACACCTATTTATGCTCATAAAGCATTGATATTAAATGAAAAAGGATTGCTCAAAGTTGAACAATCCTTTACAGAAACCTCCGTTTCTTCACTAAGTGCGGCAAAGGAGAGTAATATCGAACACTTTATGCGATTAATGAAATGGATTACCGAAGCCGCATAAGCTATGTAGTACATAATTTAACACTCAAAGTTGTTTTTTTACATATTTCAACACAATTATTGTAATTCTAATTACCCCGTTTTCGGTATAAATAAACCCCGCTAAGAAGCAGGGCTTACACCGGGACGCCGGAACGTTTTCTACTGGCCGTGGCCTTTATGGTAGATTTACATACCCGTTTTCATCGACATTTCCTGCCTTTACTATGGCAAGTAGATCGCTGCAATTTTCCTGAAATCCTAGGCGCGCTTCAAAATGAGGCCTGTCTTTGATGTGCACCCAGCTACCACCCCATTCAAGGCAGTACTTATCGGCTATAGGCTTCAAAGTGGACATATCATAGTTCCAGTCCACTTGCTTATTGTCCAATATGTGGCATAGGTCAACAGCCAGACCATAGTTATGAAATGATTGGCCACCCTTTGCATTAGTTACGATGTTGCCACCCGTTGTGCGGCCCTGAGCATATAAAGTATCCTGTTCCGCTATTGTGCGATAACCGAGCATGATCCGCAGGGTAATATCAAACGTACTTTCGCATTCTTCTATGAACTGCTGGAAAGTGTCACGAACTTTTGGGTGCAGGCGCGCAATCCTATCTATTGAAATTGTATCTCTCATAAAAATTACTTATCAGTTAATAATACTTTACCCTTTACAATCCACGCTATTCCGAATGGAAACAGGCATAAGCTCTCAGGGATGAAAATGGGCAACCCGGAATAGGAAAATGCAGCAATGATCAGCACATTCATAAATATCAGCTTGCCGCAAAACGAATAAACTGCATTCCTTTTGCCCTTCATGTAATTGTAAGCCCCGGCGCTTTTCGTGAACAGAAAGCAGGAGATATACCCCAGCATTGAGAACAGAATAAACGCCGATACATAATGAACCCATGCATATTGCCCATTGCAGGGAAAATTAGCCACAAGCAGGGCGCATGCGCCGCATATTCTATTAGCTATAGTGTCTTTGAGGTCATACCCCTTATCCCCAATGAAAAACCCACCTATAAGGTACAATGACCCGACAAATATGTCGTGAGCCGGTGTATAGTAACTGTAGGAAATGGAGGACAATAATCCCACTCTGCAGATGATGAGTATAGGCAAAAAGAAACCTAAAACCCCGATGTATTTTCGGAGTTTTAGGAAACTCATCATCTCTGGATTGTTGAGGCTCATTAGGCGGTTGCTATTGTTGCTTCTAATGCTGTTATTGCCACGAGCGCAAGTTCCAACCATGTGCCATTAAGCACATGTGGCGCAAGTGTCTTAGCAGTTTCCAGTATTTCCTTTTTCTTTTCAGGAGTAAGCGCCGCCGCTATTTCCGTTTCTACGGTTTTGATGAATAGTAAGATCCTTTTCATTTCTATGGATTCGATTGCCTTTACTTCGAGAGGTTCTATATGTTTTTTGTTACTGGAGTTGAGTTAGCTAGGGAGTCTATCAACTTATTGGTATTATCCTGATTGGCTTCGTCTTTTGCCTTACTCCCTATAGTTGTACCGATAAAGAAGCCAAGAGAAGATGTGAAGCTGCCGATAAGACAACCTACGATCATGTCCTGATGCGACCCCTTAGACGGCACGAAAAGAACAGCTGCGAGTATCAGCAAGGAAATGCCGCATACGCAAGCGGCTACTATCTGCGGAAATGATGCTTGTTTCATGATGACTATTTGTCCAATCGTTGAGAAATCAGTTTACTTTCAACCATATCCTGCCTATTCTTCAGTTCGCGGATATCATTCTTTATTTCCTGTTGGGTTTCTTTGTTGTTTTTTACTTCAAGGAGCACGGTTGTCATGATTACGCGGGCATCCCCGTAGCCGCGTACAATAAATACTGCTCCACCACCAAATACAGTAATGATCGTAATCATCACACCCCACGTCAGGCCCTTTATCTGCCGGCTAAGTATATTCTCCCGTTCCTGTGTCATATTTAATATGGATATGAAAGTGTGAACGAATTATGGTTGAATGATGTCTACGTGCAGTGCGCTATCGGCCACGATTTGGAAGGGTATATTCTTGCCCAGGTTATTTTGGTAATAGGTGTAGCAACTACCTTTACATACAAAAGTAGCCGTAGCGCCTATTTGCTTATTTTGGGCTGTGAATATTGAGTAGCCGAATACTACAGCATCTATATTGTTATCGTGAGATATAACGCCTATTTTCGATGCTGTATCATTCAGTAGGGCTAATACCTGTGGCGTTTCGAGATTCCTTGTACCTTGGCGAATAGCTTGCGTTTTGTTTTGAGCAATAGCGCCGGTGAATACCGATAAAAACAGCAGCGATAAAATTGATTTTTTCATTTTTTATTATTTGAGGTTAATTAATTAATAGACGTACCACCTGTTTAGTGATTGTAAGTATTTTATGTGTATACAATACCCTGCTTTTACACTAGATGTTACAACTGTTGGACTTACTATATTTCCTATAAAAGATCCTGTAGCTATAGATAAAGTAGTTACTACAGTTCCGCTAGGTATAGTTCCTCCAAAAATTATTAACATCTCTTCCCCATCTTTAGTTGCTGTATTTGGAGTTTGTATTGAAAGTGTAGAAGCGGTACTGGGTGGATTTATATAATAACCTCTGGCATCGCTGGACATTACAACTGTACCGGATGTAGCAGTACTTATTTTCATTGTTGGATAGGCTACAGAATTTGTACTCCAATTAACTTTATTTAGGTCATCTACTGCCGTTACAGTACTATTGGAAGATAGTAATACGTCGCCTATATACGTAGCGTGAGCAGCCCCGTCTATATCTATTTGAAAACCGGATTGATTACCCATTTTAATTACTTCACCATAAGAATCAAGATGTATCGATGAATTTGTTGAAGTTCCATATATTGTGCCTATATCAAAAGTTTGATTGGCTACATCTAATTTTGATGCAAATCCATTATAATGATTGTCAATATCGCCTTCTTTTATACTGCTTGTTGAAAGGTCAATATCTTGATACATTCCAACAATGGTATTATATATATGCAAAGGGTCTCCATTCGTTATGTGACCAGTAGTTAAATCTATAGATTCGCCAATTAAACCAGAAATTCCATACGGTGAACCTAATTGTATTTTGTTATTTGAAAAATTTACGTCTATGCCAAGGCCTATCGTTGTTCCACCTGCAATATCTCTTATAGATACATCTTCAGTTCCTGGATTAACCTCCAGCCTTATTCCGGTAGATAAATTGGTTAGGTCACCATCAGATATTACGTTATTGAGCACATCAACTTTGTGTTGTAAACCATTATGGTTTAAATATGCGTCCCCTTCGATAATATTTTCATTATTAACATCTACATTTAAATAAGTTTGAGAACTCAAAGCTGATATTTCACCTAAAGAAATAATATTATTACCAATGTCTACAACAACACCTAATCCATTTGAAGCACCTGTAGGGTCTCCAATATACCCCTTTGCGTTAGATGCGTCTATAAGCAATTCCAATCCACTAAAATCATTTTCAACATCACCTAAAGCAGATTTATTATTAAATGCGTCAATTAGCAATTGTTGTCCGTTTGAATATAGTGATAAATCACCAGCTTTAACCGTTTTATTAACTCCGTCAATATCAAATTGACTATATGTTGTATATAATTGAATTACTTGATTAGCAACATCTACTCTTTCCCTAACACCGTCAGGATCTCCCATTAAAGTATATCCATATTGTACGTCTACAACACTTCTTACTCCGTTTACTAGGCTTGATATATCTCCTGTTTGAACATTCCCTGCTACGTAATCAAAATATTCATATATACTATAATCTGAACCCCCATCTATAGAACCAATTTTTAATGAGGTTGTTCCATCTAAAAACATGTATTTATCACCATATATATCCTGAATTTTAAAGGAAGGATAGCCAGATGATATATCATAAACAAATGAGGCGTCTCCAGTTATTGATGTGCCAGTACCGAATGCTACTTCATTTAATGGTATTGCGGCACCTGTTACATCACTAAGCATAGCAAAAGTGCCTGACTTTTGCGGTATACTGTCATCATACAAATTCCCTACGGTTGGGTACCAATGAATCCTATTACCCCAATACGATCCTGATGATGTGCTCTGTATGCCAAAGAAATCATAATTAGCATACTGCCGTTGCGTTTGCTTATACCCTCCTGATCCGGGCATTGTGATCTCAAACTTATTTGGGTCGGTATGAACACTATCTCCAGCTCCATCATCTACTACGGTCGGGTACTTTGTCCTGTGTAGTACAAATGTTGAGTTCAATCCGCTGCCATTACCTTCGTCAGGGCCTAACCATATGCGCAATGCAGTAAGATTACCTGATTGTAGCTGGCCGTAATTTGCACTGGTATTGTCTTTAAGGGCCATCGTTGGCTTACCGGATACTATACCTATGGCCGATAGAACAGTTCCCGATTCAGTATATGTAGTCGTGCTGAATGCTCCATGCGTAGTTTTCCAGTTCACGCCATCATCTACGGTCATTCCGTGGTTGGTGGTAGCGCCTATGGTGGTAACAGCCTGTAAATTGCCCGATCCGCTGATAAGGCTATACAGATAGTTCATCAGGTTAAGCGTGCTATCAATGCCGTAACCAACATCTGGTGGATGAATGGACGATGTCGCAGTCTTGGTAGTTACACGGGCATCATTAAGGGTAATATTATTGGATATCCTTGTCGGGAATGATGGTTGAGCATAAGATGTACCAAAAAACAGGGAGAGAAGTATGGATAAGAAGACTATTTTTTTCATTGATGCGAGATTCTTACAAAAGTAAAATCAGGCTATACTACCTCTTAAAAGATGACCCTCTGTAATTAACTGAATGGGCCGCCAAATGTGCCATCGAATATATGCGGCATAGCTATAGGACTGCCTATGTAGAATTGGTTCTCAAACCTATACCTGATAGGCAGCGTGCCGGTGAACAGTCCCTTGTATCTTGTCTTATCCATTTTCCATGCAGCGGCAGGGTTTTGAGAGCCGCCGGTCTGAATGTCGTAATTGTAGTACTGGTTGTTGATAAGAATAAGATCCATTTCCATTATCTTGGTAATGATCTCAAACTCTGTAGCTGGCACTCCTATATCCACCCCTCCGATGCTCAGGTTCCAGACTTTCCATGACTTATTGAAGGTAGTCAGCGGTTCATACGATTGTTGCAGGAATCCCATGTAGATGCCCTTCGGCTCATATTCCAGTATATAGGCTTCTACGCGGTTGGTGAATACTGCCGTATCTGATGGATGGTTAAACCAATTATCAATGATGATATCATTTTTGTTTACCCTGTTCGTAGCCTCGAAATATAGGGTGTTGGGGAACGCCACTTTAGCATCTGTACCATATACAAGTATTGGTTCGCTGTACTCTGTAAATATGCCACCATCTACATCCACATTGTCGAATCTCAGAAAGTACACACCGCTATCTGTAGTTGGCGATAGCACATCCCCGAAGGTGAAAGAATACATGTACGTAGTCAACGGGACGGTATTGCCCGTTATCGGGTCGGTATATATATCATAAGCTGGTTGCTGTATGCCCCAAAACTGAGAACCGGAAACAAGATTATATCTATTGGGGTAAAGTGTGCCCGGTGCATTGAGTACGCTCGTAAACCCAGCTACAATTGCTCCTGGAACCGGCACTCCGTTTGGGCCGGGTGCAGAATTACACACATACAATTTAGCTGGATTTACGTAGTTAAACGTTGTTGGTGTATCGTTGTAAACTGTAGAGTTTTTTTGTGTTTTGAATTGCAATGTAATTGTGTCGGTGAACAGCCTCTTGTTTTCATAAGGCAAAAATGACTGCCATTGCAACAGACTATCTATGTATGCAGATTGTCCCCAATTGATCATGGCATCAGATGGCCTGCGCATGTATGTAGCAGGGTAGAACGGAACGGAGTTTACGCTGCATGGGAAAGTTAAGGTAGGATAAGTCAGAGCCATCTTACTGCAAAGTACCTTCACGTTAATACCCTACGCTTAAAGATGACCCTCTGTTATTTATTTTGGCTATTTTTTGAGAATTGCAACTTGGCATACAAATTGATACATTTGTATTATGAAAACACTCTTACTTATCACCGCCACAATATGCTTGTTCAGCTCTTGCCATAAGTCCGCATCAAATCCGCAAGACTATCCGCATCTTTCATCGTCCCAGATATGGGATAGCATCGGGTTTAAGTACGAGAAGAAATACTGGATTGCTGGATCTTCTATTTCTGGAAACCTATACCCGGATACAATAGTTGTTCATTCCAACAACACAATAACAGAAACTTTTCAGTCATACAGTATAAATTATGCATTTAACTATCGGGCTGTCGATACAATTTTATTCGACACTACTGTAAGTTTTGGGGTTACGCCATATAGGCGGCTATTGCTTTACTGCAATCAAATATCCGATACCTCAAACCACCTTATAGGTTATTTGCATAGAAATTTCATTCAGGGCGTAACTAGTATGTATAAGCAATCTGCTTTTAGTAGTACTCCTGATTCATGGAACTTTACTGGAGTATATTCTACCGTAGGTTACGAATCAAATTAAGCCCTCTTTATCTGAGCGTTAGTAATATCAGGGTGGCAAATAAGTTGCATGGTTGTTGGTTGCGAAACTGCGATATCATTCTCTACCATCCATAAAAACGCTTTCCATTCTATGCCCTTCCACACCCATCTTGCATAGCCGTTAGGATTTACGTTTATTGCATTATAGGTGTTCACCCCTGTTACAGTTTCAAGATCAATTATGAATGGCCTGAATAGCTTTGTTGGTAATGAATTTATGGCCACGTCTTTAAACTCTGTCGTCACCGACCCGCCAGCACCAATATTCAGGTTGCTTTGAATGCTGGCAAGGTCAGACAGGGTGTTATTGTACTGGATAATGGCTGTTTTTCTGAATACCAAGTATTCATCATCCATTTCATCCAATACCGAATGTAGCAATGCGCCGCCATCTCTCTGAAAAGCCCTGCAGGGAGACAACTCTACATTGATGGCGCTATCAGGGTAGTACATGCCGTATATATATGGCTGCGTGGCCGCTGTCGGGTCGGTACTTTGTGCTGCCGGGATACCGCCGCATAAAGGATTCCCGTTTCGCTGCAACACTGGGTAGATTGATATTGCATAGGGAGCATCTACAACGGGGTTATTGGAGGGGTCATAAGGATATAGAGACCTGTCGGGTGTAACGGTCGAAGGCGAACAATAGAATCCTATACATTGGTTATCACTACTTGGGCTGGCCGGGTCATAGCCCGCTCCTATCGGTTGGTTTACCCTTTGCTGTCTTATTTTTTCTATGGCATATTGTTCAAATAGCACATCGTTAGTTTCCCACTCTATAGTTTGCGGTGTTTTACTTAGTGGCGTATTGAAAAATAGCTGCGTAATGAAAGCATCTACGCCAAAATCACTATTTGTTTCTGCCTTACTATATCCCAGCGCCAGATTGCACCCGGCCATGTCCTTGAATGGCCTTATCTTCATTTTCGCTACGTTGCTTCCAAGGTCCAGTATCATTGTGTCCTTATCAAAGTAATGCGTAAGACGTTCAATTTCTACAGTATTATCCTTTATAGCCAGTCCGCAGCCTAGCTGAAACTTGCAGAGCATGAATAGCTGATTCAGGCTCATAGATATGTAGCTTTGCCCCTGCAAGTCGTGCACGCAGTAAGAGGATGATAATTTTATGTTCTTAGGCACGCAATCGCCAATGGGATCAGTAGAATCCAGAAACGTTGACACGCCACTATAAGGGTTGTCTACTATTGGCAGAGGGAATCCCCATCCATCGGTATTCGTAGTAGCAAGGTTGGGAACTATTCTTTTCAGCAAAGCGCTCAGCCCCATAGCCGGGAACATTGTCGCATTTAGTGTGGGTGCGGGTATGGGCACGCCGCTTGCTCCACTATCGTATTTTGAAAATACACTTAACCGTAAGTCGGAAAGTGCATAATCTATAATCCATGCTTCGGATGTAATATCACCGTCAAAAATAATACCCATCACATAAGCCATGTTATCCTTCATCTGAAAACTTACATTATCATTGAATGAATCAAACTTACCATTACTTAATGGCAGCGGTGTGATTACTATAGGGTCTCCACTTCCACTAGTTGGCAACTCAAGCGTGTACAATTCCTTATAGTTAAATAGGCCAGGGAAACCAATTTGAGGCGTACATATGTCATTAGGCCCTATTTCAAACAATACGATTCTTAAAAATACACTACTTGGCGCACCAGAGATATGATACGAAATATTACCGCTAAATTGTCCAGAGACGGCAATATTCATTTCTATAAATCCATCTGATGTAGGTAATACATTTTTTATAGAGTAGTTGTTCTTCGTAAAAGGGTTGGAGTTATTCGTTCCATCAAAATTTACCTCATTAACTATTGCTCCGGCTCCGGGACTTTGATTGCCTTGTACAATGATGTTGTTGAGAATATCATTACCTATGAATGTCGTAGTACCGTTGTTTTGGGTGATACTGTACTGATTCATATTAGGTATTGTATGAAACCCAATGTTTATACCTGTACCATGATTACCATTATTAAATCCTCTTTGGCCACTATAAGATAAAATGTTGTCTGGTGTAGCCGCGCCTATGTAGTTAGCCTGATAGAGCAATTTGATACCATTATGCAGCACAAAATCCACATCGTCATACGGAACCCACACCGGGGCTTCAGTTGTACCAGTATTCTTCCAGATTGGCATATTGAATTTAGTAGGGCCATATGCTTGCACCAGTTCAAATAATTCAGAATCAAGCGTAGAAACTGAAAATTCTCCCTGATCTATCTGATTTCCACCGGTACCACCATAATCAGGTGATGACTTCTCATCGTCTACCTCTGCAAAATTGATCTGAGAGGTATAAGTTGTCTCATATCCGGCATTCACATCTATGAATACATCAAAACGCATATTGCATTTAGCTTGTATCCATCCTCCTGAAGCATAATAAAGCTCCATGAGAATAGCGCGCGCATCTTTTACAAACCTGAATGTCTGCCCCTGGCTACGGAACATACCCAGATATTCCGGATGCCTTTGCCACTTTACTTTTGTTCCCTGCCAATCGATGGGAAGATGAATTATAGCCCTTTCATCAGGTGTGCTGCTTATGGTATAGGTCCCGTCTCCCGCCTGTGTAGCATAGTAAAACTCCCCATTTACAGGGTTTATAAGATAAATCTTTATGTCCGGTATGTTGATTGATGCCATCTTATTTTCTTCCTATTTTGAATGTTATTTCGCTGGTGCTGTTATTGATAATCACTGGCGGCGTAATGTTTTTTGACCTTAACAGGGCATATACTACCTCCGCATTCGACTTTTCAATTTTTTCACCAATCAACGTTGCCATTTCCTTTGCGCTGTTATCCTTAGCTTCAATTTTTCCATAGGTATGGCTGACATTCGCATTGGCAAACTCTGTGATCTTATGGATAGGTGTTACAGACGTACCAAGCGGCTCATGGAATATCTTGGCTGTGGTACCAGACCAGTAACCGGGTTTGCCCACAGGTTTAATCCACTCATTCTCACCCGCTTCACCGGCAATAAAGAACGGTGTATGTGTAGCGGATGTACCATAACGGTACTGAGGCAATGGTGTAGAAGCTGCTGCGGCATATTGGGCGGCTCCCGTGGCAATGGTAAGTGCAACCAATGCAGCGGCAACAGGAGGGTCATAAGCATCATTGGCCAATATCTTAGTAACTGCTATCGCTGTATTCATTACAACCGATGCCTCGGCCGCTACTTTATCTGCCTTGGCTTTTTTAAGTGCTAATTCATTCTCTTGCTTTTGTATGGCATTTTGTTGAGCCGCAAACTGCGCCGCCTGTTTTGCTAAAGCATTATCCTTACTGATTTGATAACCTGCAGTTGCATTGATAGCTTGTATTTTTTGCTCATTGCTATTTTCAAGAGCCTGCATCTTGATCTGCAGTTGCTGTTGTTCAGCGGCAAACTGGTTATCCTGTATTTGCTTTACGGCTGCTGCCGTGTCTTGAGCTGTTTGTATGGCCGCATCTTTCAGGTCATTGAGCTGCTTTAGCTTCTTTTTCTTTTCAAGCTTATCTATATCAGCAATTTTATGCTCATTTTCTGCTTTATCCTTATATAAATCATCAAGAACACCTTTTGCTAATTCCCTTTGCTTTTGAGCTTCAGCCAAAGCATTTGCGGATAGTGGCCCCTTTGTAGCATTATCAGCGCGGGTAAATGCTTCCTGAGCTGCTGGTAGTTGTGAGTTTATACCCTGTATGTTGATATTTGCTTGCGAACGCGTAAAGGCATTGTTTTCCCTGTCCTCTGCGCGGTCGCGCGCACCAAGGAAGTTTGACCCTTTAGATAATGCGGTCAGATTGTCAAAGTGGCGGCGCTGGTCCTCTGTCAGGTTGTTAGCAGTTTCGCCGTTGATTTTTTGAGCAATCTTATTGAAATAGTCAGTAGCCAGCGCAAGACGATCTTTATATGCCTCCTCATCAATCTGTTTTAATTTTTCATCTTGCTGCTTTTGAGCCTCTATAATCTGGTCGCTGTCGGTAATAGTATTAGCCAATTCATTGAACTGAACAATTAAGGCCTGTTTTTTAGCTTCCGTTTCCAGTGACTGGGCCGCAGCCATCTTATTATAGTCCGGCACACCGAAAGCCGCATTTCCTTGCGCTATACCAGCGGCGCTACCTGCCAGCCCTGCGCCTACGTTGATGGTGTTATTAGCTTGTGCCCGTGTAAGCTCATAGGAAAGGTTTTTTTGTTCCTGATTACCAATTGCTCGAAGCGTAGATAATAACCTGTCGTAAGCTTTTGTATTTTTATCTACATACCCAACATTCTCTTTTGTAGTCACGGAAAGGCGATACGCTTCACGGTTGCGACTGATATCAGCTGCAAGCAGAGCATACTTTGCCCGAGTATCATTCACGACCTTATCAACACTTTCAACATCTTCTTTCTCACTAGATTGGCGCAACTGCTCATGCGTTTGCGCAAGCTGCTTTTCAAGGTCCATAGATTTATTGAACTTAATATTTCTGATTTTGGCCTCATACTCAGTCTGTGCTACTTCTATCTGTGTTTTCTTATCTGATATCTCCTGATTTACTTGCGCGGACTGCACAGAATACTTCCTGAGCGTGTCCGTGAGTATTTTAAGTAAATTACCTCCATCATCATAGCCCTTTTGAAGTTGCAGAGACAATTCGCTCTTAATACCGTCCGGTATATTGCCGCCCTGAACAGCGGCATTCAGTTTATTGAAAAGTTCATACTGAACGTTCTTATTTTTTGATGGATCTCCACCGGCAGACAGTGCTTTGATATCTGGCCTGTTTACAAAGTCAGATGATACTTTATTTACCTGGTCGAATAGCTGTTTAGTCTGATCAATTACAGACTTTTTATCCTCAAGGGTTTTTAATTCTGCTTCCCTCATTTCCTGAGCTGCGGCAAGTTGTTGAGTTTCCGCATCAAAAGCCGCTTTTTGAACAACGCCAATCGCTTTGACCGAATCCAGTTTTCTTTTTAGTCCGGCAACTGTATTATCGTAATTCCCATCAGCATCTATGAGTTTTTGCTCTTCATCGTATTTTGAAACAGCTTCGGTTAAATCCTCGAATGACTTTGTGAGGTCCTTGTTTGCTGCGGTTGTTTTTTCTATTTTCTTAATATATTCGTCTGTGCCGGGAATACTTTCCAATATAGCATCCTTCAATTTGCCTACTCCCATAATAGCGGGTTCCAAAAGAAGGGCATATGCCGACATTCTTAAGATCATACGTCCAAAAATGCTCTGCATACTCTCCA
Source organism: uncultured Methylococcaceae bacterium (assembly GCA_903866825.1). GTDB lineage: Bacteria > Pseudomonadota > Gammaproteobacteria > Methylococcales > Methylomonadaceae > Methylobacter_C. The sequence goes on along the minus strand of CAIPPE010000141.1, from coordinate 12,744 downwards.
TAGATACCCCTAGCAACTTAAATGATGTAGTGGTGCTATCTATCTTAACGGCAGTTTGAGTTAAAGAAGCCTGAGAACTTGATAGCCTTGCATTCAATGCTGCTATTTTAGTATTCAGGTCATTAATAGTGTCGCCTAATTTTTTAAACCCATCTGCTGACTGTGACGGGTTCGCCTGAGCCTTTTTATAGGCTTCCATCTGGGTAGTAAGCCTTGCAATCTCATCCTTGGTATCGGAAATGCTTTGAGCTGTTTTTATTTGACTTTGGGTAAATGTCTGGCTTGCCACGTTCAGCTGCGTAACGTTCTGCGTTAACGTGGCCATTGCTGGATTAAGCTGCCCGGTGGTATCATTAGCCTGATTGAGGTTATTGGCAAAATCATTCAGGTTATTAGATGATTTTAAGGCGCCCGATAAGCCGGTGCAGGTAGTTATCAGGTGAGACATGTTCGCATCTGCCTCTGCAGTTTTATCAACTATAGTTTGCAGTTGCGCTAAAGCCTCCGGAGCGGCAATCTCATTAATTAACCCTACATTATCCGCTGCCATTACATCTTATTTTTGTAAGTTTTCTATATATGATTCATATCGCTTGCTGTAAATGCAATACTCCATAGTGCTCATTTTGTCCACGCTGTAGGAGGTCTTCCAAGCCTCATTCATGGCCGCTACATTATCATAAAAGCTGCCCTCTACATTTGTTTTACCATTATCATTTTGCTTTTGGAACTGCTTAAATTCATCCTTCAACTGTTTCAGTCGAACATTGTGCATCTTTTCCTTGTTGGTGATGATAGTAAGATCCTGTTCCATGCTTTCCGGGGTAAAGGCGAGATTGTACCCGAGCTCCACGAAATTCAGCCGGCCGCGTTTGGTAGGATATATCCTCATGCGCTCACACATTACCGAAATCATTTGCTGCCTTAGTTCTATTGCTGCCATTTCTCCGGCCAGCTCCACGTACTTTTTGGTATGCTTGTCGCCTTTGGCCTCATAGTAAAGGCTTAGTAGTTTCTGCCATGCTGTTTCCAATACATCTGCAGGTGCACTACCTAGCAGCTCATATTCTTTGTTGACAGAACAGGCTATAAATGTGGTAAGTGGTAACTGCCTAAGGTTGGATATAATAGAGTACGACACCGAGCCTCTTGCAGTCTGGATGCCCGATTTCCCGCCACATGTAGCCGGGGTTATCATTTTTTGAACGTATGATGGCAAACGTTTTACCAGCTTCTTTGCAAAAGCGCGGTATAAGCGCATCCAGTTTTCTTTTTTGGTGTTCCTGATCCTGTCGAATACAATCAGGACAGGACATCTTTTGTACATTATCCATCTGCATATAAATTCAAGAATGAATATTATGGCCAGTATATAGCCTATTATTTTGAGGATGAATATCAGATTGTGCATTGCTCATGGTTTATGCTACTGTGCAGCCGGTAGTGTCGGCTATTTTGGTCACTACATCAGGGCGTATGATTCGCCAGATAACGCCCTTATTTTCATCGTCTGGCAGCATGATCGATGCTTTACTACCTGCTTTCTCATTCCATTTTTGTAGCCATTCACTTTTCAATTCTCCTTTATCAGTCAGGGCCGGGCTATTGACCAGGTAAGTTTCACCATCTACTATCAGGTCAGCTTCACTATGAAATTCACCTGTAAGGTCAAAGTCTGTATCTCCGCTTTTGCCTATTTCCTGTTTCAATAGCTTGTATCGTGGGCTATATGGACGCAAAGGGCTTCCGCTACTATCTACATGCTCCGATTGCTGCTGATTGACTATAACGCCAACTATCTGCTCTTTCTGCTCCGTCATGGCTTCGCCCTGCATTTCGGTAAACTGTTCGTTTACCCTGCGCCAGCGCTCTGCCATTTCAGATATAGTGGTCATGACTAGTCGGTATGTGTTTCGGCAGGTTCTATGGGTGCAGCAGGGTTCATTACTTCACAGATAACATCATATGCTGCCTCCAATGCTTTCACGCGATCATCCTCGGGCATAGCAGGATAGTATATATCTTTACCCCATGCCACAAAATCCGCTTTTGTCTTAAAGGCATCCATGATCACTTCTCCGGTGAAACCTTCTACCTCGATGCCATAACGTATAGGAATATTAGTAGTACTCATTATAAAAAATTAAAGGCATACCGCTGTTACACGGTATGCCCATTGTTATGAAATTAGAAGGTATGAGTTACGGCAGTCTCGCTGATAATGTTCGCGAAATACGGCGTGGCGAGCAGTACACTAGGTGCCGCCAACTGGAAGCTATATACATGTGTAGCTGTTGGCGCCACAGTGAATGCGAACTTATAGTAAGCTGGTGAACTACCTACCGGAGGTACGTATGTCACGCTTGCTGGAACTATCGGTGTTGCATGTGTCGGATCGGCTGTGTCGTCATACACTTTCCACGCTGCTGCTGCTGCAAGCGTACCACCATATGTCTCAGCGAGGAATGCCGCTCCGCATGCAAGTGTTCCACCTATAGCAGCTAAGTTAGCCCCTGGCGTTACAGTAGTAGTTAGGTCAACAAGTGTTACATCCGCCAGTCCACTCCATGCCAGTGATGGCACAACTACATTAGCGGCAACAGCTGCCATGTTCTGGTTATACTGACGGTTGTCTATAGCCTGAAAGCTGATCCAGTATTCGTTGTTTGCACCATATTTGCGCTGTTTGTAGTCAGCCACCCATATCTGGGCCTGTGCAAATACTCCGACACCTTGTTTGCCGGTACTGTCAACGGCCTTAGTGCCTATGAAGTTACCTTGATCATCAATGTCAAAAGTACCATACTTGCCCTGCTGTTGGTGAAAGTTGAGCATATTGCTATGATCACATTTCAGGCATTTCATACGATACTCCCAGTTATATTTGCCCTTGTCGGTACCCAGCTTATAACTATCGCGCTGTTCTGTCTTATCAGCGTCGGTATTGTCCTTGAAGCTATCGAGTGCCGGTGTCAGGAACCAACGTGTAGCGCGGTTATCATCTGTCAGCCTTGTGACTATATATGCCAGCAATGTAGCAGGCGATGCCAGAGCTGTATTAGGCACTACTGTACCTATTGGGGCAAGTATCTTATACTGAATAAGCCCCGGTTCTATATTGCAGGTAACGGGAGATGTGTTACCCGTTGTTGAGCAATTTCCTACGTTTAATGCGGTAAACATTTTATATTATAATTTAATGGTTAACAATATTGGTTAAGTGACGAATTGTAGGGTACTGTCAGATCAAGACGAAAACAAAACTTCGGGTATTTTGAAACCCTGTCCATCATGTCCTTTTTCCATTGGCCGCTATACAGGTCAAAAACATGATCTACATAGCGGTATTTCTTTTTAAGCGTGAATCCATTGCCGGACCGGTTAATGAAGTCAATAACATCATTCATAGCCTGCTCGTCCAGCATTTGGTTATCATTGTTTGGCTTTACCTTTGAAAGGTCAATGCAGAATATCAGGGCAACCGTTTCGTTGCTGTACCCCTGCACGCTGGTCTCCGGGTCAACCAAACCAAAAAACGACAGAGCAGAAATAGTGTCATCATAAACAAGGGCTTTATAGTCACCTCCGATAAATGCTTCAGGTCTGAAGCCATCGGTTACTTTGTTACGGTAGCAGCGTCCATAAGCAGAATAAGTATTATCGTTCAATCCCCATTTATTAATCAGGTAGGCATACAGGTTGCTTTGCAGCTTCTGTATTGGTTGATCGATACCCGATAATATGGAAATGGTGTTGTTCATTACAATTGATACCCCCAGTTATCTTCCATGCCGTTACTGTACCTGCTTCTGCTATAGCCCTTGTTATTATATCCCTCATTCACCGGCGGTATAGTAACCATTATCTTATCATCAGGAAGGAATGTTTGTGTCATTCTCCACATCTCGCGCTCTATCTTGTTTTTCAAGCCGGTACGGTACGGGATATTTACGGCAAACTCATTCCGGGTGTTAGGATTCTGAATACTACCCTCCAGTGTGCGGAATAGCATTTCAAACTGCTGCTGTGATATGTTCTGTCCATCATTGATACGGCCACTGGTCATTACCTCAGTAATGCACTTTGCAGTCATACACATGCCCAATAGGCGATCAAACTGTGGAGCAAGGCGAACAATGGTATTGGTGAAGTCGTTATAAGAGCTTATCTCAAGGTTCAGGCCGAAAGTTCTGTAGTTGGTCTCATACTGGCTACGAACGAATGTTTTATCAGTATAGTTGCTCTTAGCCTGAAAACACTGATAGCCCATCATATTAAAGCCATTGAAGCTATCCAGGTATACATCCAGAGCTTGAACTCCCTGATTGGCTAAATCATCCTGATAGTATCCGAAGAAGAATGTGCCCGTCTTGTGGGTATCGTCTGAATAGTGCAGTATCAGGTCATCAATATTGATTACTTCCTGATTCTGTCCCGCTACAACAGTAACATCCTTGGTCCATAGCGGTTCAGCTATTACGTCATTATACAGGTACAGAGTAACTGTGCACGAATCAGACATTATCAGGCCTACGCTTTCAATCTTTACGGCATAGTCGCCTTCAGCTACATTTATCTGCCATCCGCAGAAGTCACCCACATTTGGTATAGGCTTGTAAGCAGTTCTGAAGTTCTTACTGAATATGGACCGTGGAGATTCAATGATCTGAGACATCATAAATATGCCGTTCAGCGCGTCCATGATCACCGAGGCCTGTAAGTCCAACAGATACTGGTTAAAGTCTTCTGCACTTATTCCGTTATCTTCCTGGCATTTCCATAACAGAACAGGCGAACATGCAGCATGATCCAGATTAAACGGCAATCCTGACTGACAGGTAATAACATCACCTGTCAATGTCGGGAAGTTCGGAATGGCAACAGTAGGTTGCTTCCAGCCCTTACGCTTAGTAAGGGCTGGAATAACCAAACTTTCATCAAAACCGTTGCTTATTGCCACTGCAGGTAGTTATTATAGAGTTTTCACAAAAGGCGACCACATCCAGAAGCTGCCGGACGTTACACTTGTCTGAGTACCGGAGGTTATCGTCCTGACTCGAACAGATTTGTATTCGCAATTCGGTATCTGGAATAGGTAGGTCGTATTAGTTACCTTGCCTGTATCCGATAACCCGACCGTCTGGGTGGTGTAATTTTTAAGCGTGTACCAGTTACCGGTGAGCATGCTTGTAGCGTCATCGCTTCCCTGTACTACCATAGATGGCGTACACGCACCAGTGAGTTGCGTGTTTTTAAACTGCATAGTCACGTTCCATTGGTAGTTGTCTGTACGGCCATTCCATACATAGTTCGTATCCGTATTCGTCAGCGTGTCAGCCGTCTTTGTTATGCCGGATCCATTCACCTGTATCAGGGTTCCTGATCGCGTTGACTGTGCAATTACCCCACCTAAGAAGGTGCAGGTAAATGCCAGTAAGATTAATAGTCTTTTCACTTTATTTTAGTTTTTATGAGTTATGAATATTGTTGCTTGATCGTTTAGAATTACATCTGTGCGTATTCGTACACGTTGCTTTCGTTCGGTGTGCTGTACGGTGTGATAGCCTGAGCCACATCTACAGATATTTCAAACTGCATCATATTATCCTGCTGCACACCATTGAGGCCAGATGTATCGGTACGCAGAGCATACGCATGTACTGCGAATGTCAGGCCGCTACCGTATGGGTCTTTGAATGAACCGTATCCACCCAGATAACTGTTATAGTCACCATATCCTGTACGGTTCTGCTTAGGAATCCAGTCGATAAGAGCCGCGGTACCCGGAGCCATTACTAGCGATACGCCATTTACATAGTTACCATCAGAAAGATCTGTTGAGTAGGCTATGTTCATGCCGGTGAACTGGAAGGCGGTATTCTGCGCATTCTCGTTGCCCTGTGCAGCCCAGAAAGAGGCATTCACATAGGTATTACCTCCACTGATACAATCGAACGTACCGTTGTTGTAATAGTTAGCGGCCATTACCTGTTTAGCCAACTGGAAGAACTGCTTTGAGTCATCGGATGCGATCTCATGTGTGTAGTTGCCAGCGTTCCATGTTACGCGGTTGCCTATCGGAGTAGTTGTCTTAACAACCTGTGTACGCTGTGCAAGCAGATAAGTAACGAAATCTGTTTCTATCTGAGCATGAATGTTCAGAATGCAGTTCATTAAATTCTGGTCGAAGGCTTCCTGCCATGAGAATACGTTGTTGTCCAGTTCTTTCAGTGAGATACTGAAGTTGTCAGCATATGTGGCCCATGACAAAGGCATGCTCATAGAGTCGCCAGAGTTACCGGTATGCGTTGCTGTACGCTGTGATGCCGGTACGCGTGACTGACGTTTGAGCGCATAGGCCGTTACTGTACGATCTTCTCGTGTTCTGATGCTGTTAGCATCTTTTATCAGGATACCTGAGTTTGAAAGGCCCAATTTCAAAGCGGGGAGAACTTTCTCACGGCTTTCGGGCGCTGTAAATTTCTTCTGGAGGCGCGTCTGTGCGGCCACAAGATTAGAAGGAGTGAAATTTGCCACTGTTTTAAGGAGTTAGAAAAAATGTTGCAGCCAGTATCTTGGTGCGGGGAATTACCTTGAGCAGTATCTTGCTCTGTCATACCTGGAAATGCGTATCCTGATTTCCGCTGTAAAAATATTGACCATTAAAGGCGGTACTAAAAAGATGACCCTCTGTAATTCCAAATAAAAAGGCGGTGTAAGAATACACCGCCCTACAAACCCTATGAAAAACAATCTTAATCCATTACTAAAGGTGTGCCGGCCTTTTCGGCTTCCTCCATCACTTTCTGCAGGTGACCAGCATAGTCGTGCTCAGTTCCCATTGATGCACCAGCGCCATGCTTTTCATTGAAAGCCTTTTCTACCTCGCTGGCTTTCGTGTAGACTGGTTTAGGCTTTGGTCTGCTATCTGCACCACCGCGGCCACCTGTACCGCCTGTGTTATCGTCAGCTTCTCCCAACCACTTCTTTTCCTCACCCAGGAAACGCTTGATCTCTACATCAGGTGCCACATCGGTTTGCAGCTTGCCGTCCTTTACTTTTTCACCATTGCGATAAGCAACTACTTTGCCGCCTTCCTCTTTGAAGTCATAGCCATTGGCCTGCAGTACGCTCAAGGCTTCGGCTTTGTTCATACCGTTGTTCAGTTCTGGAATAAACGACTCTATTTTTGATTGCAGGCGTATTTTGCCAGCTTCTGCACGGGCTTCGTCTCGCTCACGCTCTGCCGTGGTTACAGAGGTACGCAGCTTTTCAACTACTTCTTTATCCTCTCCTTTAGTGCTGAGGTGATCGTGCAGGCTTTCGAGGTCTTTTCCTTTAAAGTCAAGGCCTTTAGCTTTTTTGAAGTCCTTAACGGCAGTTTCTACACCAACGGTCTTGCCCTCGTCATATTTTACCTTATCCCTGGTGGCAATCTCATCTTTTGTAAAGACGGTAACATCATCAGGGATATCAATATCCACTTCTTTGTCGTCGTCGATGGCGGCTTTAAGTTTTACGGGGTCAATGTGTAGTTTTTTACCTAATGCTTCAGCTGTTTTTTTGCTTATCATAAAATATAGTTTGTAGTTAACGATATGTTTTTAGTGGTGATTATTGCGCTGGCGCTCCCTCCTTTATGAACTCATCAACGAGCAGAAAATCTTTCACCGACTTATCCCACTTGTATGAACGATGTATCTTGGCCGGCATCTCGTCACTTTCCAGCAGGTAGATGATTTTACGAGTATGCGCACTTCTGTTAAGCTGCTGTGCACGATGCGGCTCGATCTTTACTGTTTTAATCACTTTGCCGGGCTCCATCACGTAGTGGCTTAGCTTCTCGCTTCCATCCTGTTGTGGTTCCATAACTGTTTCGACAGTCAGTTTGCACTCTTTGTAGCTTTTATTAGCGTTTTCAGCTGCCTGCTGGTCAACTATTAATTCATCTTTTTTTGCCATGATTTGTATTTTTATGAATTGATTTTATAATGAGAAATTCTTTACTTTTTTCTTTAAATTAAACATGGTGAATCCACTTTTTACAAACCTGCATAGCCTTCACATCTGCTTAGGCGTAACGATGTATTTAATTTTATATCCAGTAAATTGCGACATATATTTAATTGACTTTTTGTAAAATGTCTGCGGTGTCTGTTATTTCAAAGTCATAGTGTCTTGATGTAGATGTACCGATGATCATTTCATAAAGAATATCATACTTATTCACGATAATTGAAATAACCATTCGACCGGACTGTTCAGGATCTGTTTTCAGATATACGATCTGACCAATGTCGAATTTGTTATCAATATTGATCAATTCGGGCGGTGTATTTTAATACCTTTCCTATTCAGCGCCTGAGTTGCTTGCTGTTTCTTATACTCTCTTTCAAACTCTTCGTTAAGTTCCCGGTTAATGCGCTCCTTTGTAGGCTTCACAATTACATCCCAGGCAAGGGACATATCATCCAGCAGCTTATTCATTTCGATGTAGACGACCGGATTTACACCAATGTCTTTGGCTGATACACCGCGCGTAATCTGCAAAGCAATGAATGCTGTGATCATAGGCATTTCACCTCCATCAGCTGCCCACATTGCCACTTGCTCGTACTCTTCCAATGTGCACTTTACGGAATGGTAAGTGAATACTGGTAGAGACAAAGTCAAATAGTCGCGTAGGCCATCTGGGATGTTTTCAGAGGGAAATATAACGTGGTTAATTTCTGCCCTGACCCTGTCATTAAATCGTTTTTCAAAGTCCTGTTGTGTCATATAGATTGGTTTGTATTGTTTACGCTGCTATGTTTAACTGCGCTTGCTTCTTAGCCTGTTCATCCATTATCTTATTGTTCTCAGCTATCTTTTTGTTCATGAAGTCATCGCGCATCTTACGGAGTACGTCTAGTGTCTTTGTGATCAGGTCATTAGGCTTCAGTTGGTTTATCCACTCTTCGAAATACAGCTTCCTGATGTAGTCATCGGGGTTTTTTATGATGGTACCAGCCTGAGTTAACGAAATATGAAAGAAAGTGTCCAACTTCATCAGCTTTATCTGCTTGCCAAGTTCTACGCTATCGCTCCTGAACTCGGCCTGCAACCATTGCATATACAGAAAAGTCAGGGAACTCGTAGGCGCTCCGGCTGTCCGCGCGTCCTGGTACTTCTTCCAGATAACGTCAGGCGGTTCAATAAGAAACCTGCGGCCATAGTTGATTTCATTACCCTTATACGACTTGAAGTAGAACTTACCTATCATGTCAACTATCCATGATTCAACATATTCGGCTGAATCGCTGTATTTGTTGAGGGCATCATTAACCGGCTGTACATCTATAAATCTGCCCGTAGCCGTAGCTGGCTGGGAACTATCGCTATCCTCAAGCTGGTTTGTCCCCCATTTGGTATAGTGAGCATCCTTGTATTGTTCCGCAATGGACTCGTCCATCTTATTCCACGTCTCAACCGGTGGTGTATAGAATCCTGCGTATGAGGTTGGGAGCGGGTCACCTGCTTTCGGGTAAGGTACTATGATCGTTTCTGATACATCATACTTGCTCTTTTTCCCTGTTCCACTGCATGACTGGCAATTCTTACCTGCTACCTTCTTTGTGCCGTTACAGGTGGGACAATCACTACCATACAACCATTTCAATGGGAATCCATGATGCAGTTTAAACATGGTAAGCACTGACCGGTCACGCAAGTGCTGGTCAGCTATCCCTATGATTTCGTCATCTGGAGAAATGTATTGCTTTGTTATTGGGTCGAATATATCGCCATTGGTAATAGCAGGAACAAAGCCAAAGTAGTTTTTAAATGTTTCTTTTTTAATTATGTACGCTTTCTTGCCATCCCATTTTATCAGGTAGTCATAAGCATCATCCACAACACGGTAGTATATATCATTTGCTTTGCTCTCGTCTTCTTTCTCAGCTGATATCTTGTTGTCTACCTTGAAAACGATGTAATCGAAAATGCGGCCTTTAGGCTGCGGATAGTCAAATACATCATGGCAAGATTTATAAGTAGGATAGGTTTCTTTGTTTCCAACCTCCATGAATACCATGCCCATGGGATCATAGTGTGAAGGCATCAACCAGAATGTTTGCAACCATTGGCGTAGCTTGTATCCGTTGCGTACGTTAGATAGCTTTTCAAGTAGTTTAGGCTTGCTGTCTTCAGCTATGTAGTAGTTAGCACTTCCCCCGGAGGCATTCCATATTTTGTCTATGGGCCTGTGTATTCTACCGAAGAAGTCCTCATTGCTCGGACTGTACTTTTGACGGAGCGCTAATAGCTCCGGTTTTTCGAAGTAGTCTATTTTAGCCAGGTACTTGTCAAGATTAAGGCCGGTAATGTGCATACACAACTTACTGCTATACTCCTGAATATCCTTTACATATTGCTTGTTGGGATTATCCTTGAGAATAGAAGTAATTGATAATTGTCCTTCTGGTGCTGTAAGTGGTAGTACCAATTGTTTGGCCTTTTGTAGGTGGTAAAATTAAATTGCAGATATAGCTAACTTTAAAAGATGACCCTCTGTAATTTCCTACGCGTATGACAGCTTTTTACGCCCACGATCGCTGAACTGTTCAAATTCATCCTTCAAAACACTGCATACCAGATACCGCATACAATCTGAAAGGTGGCCATATTGCTCATAAGACTGCCCTGTTTCCTTGTTGGTGATACGTTTCTTGAGAATTGTACCGTCTTTATCCTTCTTGGTCATGGTATAGTCCTCGATGCTTACTTGGCACGTGTCATTAATGACTATGGTCCAGCCTTCATAACCCAATTCGAATATCTCATTGATGAACTCACCGGATAATGCTATACGCGGGTTACTACGTTCAACCATCTTAATGACGTGATATCCTTCATCTTCCAGTACTTCAATGTACTTGTCAAAGAATGACCCGTTATTTTCATCTACTGTCGTTCTGTTGTTAGCAGATGCGTCACCATAGATGTATACAGGATCTGTATAGTCTATGCGCTGCATCCACGCTATGAGCTTCTTTGCTGCCTTCTTTGCGCTGTTATCTGGTGATGAGCATATCAGTTCATTATATTGGCGAAGCTGTTTTTTAATAGTGTCTATCTGCCAAATTTGGCACGAAACATAGGGATTTACGTTACTATCAAGCGATATGTGTATAGCACTGTTGATATATTCCAACGGTTTAGTGTGCGTTTCTGACTTAAAGCCTGTCCAGAACTCACCGCCTGTAATCTTGTATCCCCACCTACCTAACGTATATACTGTATAGTAATATCCTTTGTTATTTTCATGGAACGCGATACGCTCATCACTAATATATGGGTTGTCATGGTAGGTTGAATGAGTGGCCCGGTACTTTATTATCACTGTTTTTAATACACCGCGGATTATTACTTTGTACGTGCGATGATTCGAAAAAGATAATTCTGTCTTATTAGGCTCAAACCATTCTTTGTAAAGCCAGAAATTCTCATAATTACCTTCACATTCTGGATTAAAAGTGTAGTAAATTTTAACTTTACTTTGCGTGCTTCTAAGCGTAGTAAGTATAACGGTGAAAGCATCCAATTCCCTCACACCTTCTTCAATCCAGGCTCTATTGCAAGCGGTAATTGACTTTAATTTTAATGGTTCGTCACAACCCCTGCTAATAAATTTATTCCCGTTTATCTTGCAAACTATTTCTAGTGGTGCTTTAGTAAATGTGAAATAAGCAGATAAACCCCAATCATTTACTATGTCCTGTATGAGCTGCCATTGACTATCTTTTATAGTTCCAAATACATCGCGTATAAGTGCACAACGGAAGTAGGACAGCGTAAGGCATTCAATAATCAGTATCTGGGCCGTAGTATAAGATTTAGCAGAATCGCGACCGCCATAAAGAAATTCAATAGAAAAGTCTTCAGCGTCATTAAGCAAATGTCTATAGACAGGCAGGATGACATCATCTTCAATTTCTATCGATAAACCCTGGTTATTATCCCGCATCGCTTTGCAGTGGCTGTGTTTTCTTGATAACAATACTTACTTTCCCCTGTTGAGCATTATCTTTTTCGAATATTCCAGTATGCTTGCCGAGTAGTTCTAGCGCTCTGTTAGCGCCTGTACTATCGAATGTCCATACGTCTTTCCCGTTGTCATCTTTGGCCTGCTGCATAACCTTATCTTCCGGATTCCATATCATAACTGGCTCCGCAGTCATACATCTTTTTGCCACAATCATCAATCCGTTCAGAACAAAATCTGCTGAAATCTGCGTACGTTCTGTACGTTTGGCCATCAATTCTTCTACGCGCGCATGTATTTCAGGTTTTGTTAAGTTCTCACAACCAATTGCTCCTGCCGTCTTTTCTGAATACCCTGCTCTTATTGCTGCTTTAGTTGCATTGCAATCTTTTAGAAATTCATTACAGAACAATTCCTGTTTAGCCGTGAGTTTTGTTTTTCCCATAGTAGGTAAGTATTATTTCCTGTCGCCTGCACCCCTAGTTCCCCTCGTAACTAGTAGGATGACAGCTACCCAGATTGACTGGTTGTATCATCACCCCTTACCGGCGATTGTGAGTATTCAATATGAAATCCATTTGCGAGATGGGCATATTGGCGACAGGCCGTTTTATCCGCTCTCCGCATCTGTATTACATATCGGGTGATACGAAAGTATGTTTGTGTAGCTGTGAGGTGAGAAAGATGACCCTCTGTTTTAATAATATATTAGGTAACTATAT
>CAIPPE010000140.1 GCA_903866825.1 uncultured Methylococcaceae bacterium | reverse complement strand
TTGTGAGGGATTGGTTTTCCCAGGCTATCAATCTGATTCACTAAAGGTAAAACATCAACAAAACCAACTGCTGCCAACTCTCCACTGTTGGTTACCGCTTCAACCTGAACGACGGCGCAATTTGATATCCTTGCCAGAATAGCCCATATAGAAAAGCTATCAGAGTTAAAGTCTCCAAGGGCAGAGTTTACCGCCTGATTTGTGGCATAGAGGTTGTTGCTTTGGTCAGGCACTGGTAAAATTACTCCCGTGAAAAGATGAAAACCACGGACCATCCGGAAGTTCGCATGAAATATTATGGCCTATCTCAAAAATGGTGAATGTTCCGTTTGCGAAAGCAAGACTACTTTTTACCTTAACCTTTCCCCCATATTTCAAGGAAGGGTTAAACATACACTCAACAGCTACTCCCTGCCCCCAATTAGTAGGATATCCGATTAGTCCTGCATCAGGTCCAATCTCGGGAATATCTCCACCCCTGCTGCCGTTTTTCGGCCAGATTGCCAGCGTGTCACGATCAACGGTAAAATTGAAATTTCCATCCCTGGCAACAGCTTTGCACTGATCCCTGTGCGACCCATCATAATAAGGAGTTGCAAGCATCGCCGAAACTCCATTATTTTCAAAGTTTAACGCAGGGATATCCGAGTTCGTAAAACTTAACTTTGTCAAATCCTGCATTATATCCGCTGCGTCAGTTGGGTTCTTATAGCTTGATGGCGGAATTGGCTGAATAGCCTGAAATACACCCGCATGCGCTACCAAAACCATCGAGGTATCCGGGGCGTTGTTCATGTCGATAGGTGAAATAGTTATCATTCCCTTAAATAACAGGGCAAAGTTTCCATTCTCATCAGTAGCCTCGATTGTCATATTATTGTAACGTTGCCCAATTATTCCGTTCTCGTCAGGTCCGATACTTGACAGGGTGTTCATGTCAGATAGTTTCATGCCGTATACCCTGACTTGAGCTTGCCCCATAGAATCGCCTCCGGCTTCGGAGATGTTGACAATGGTCCTGAGCCCTGAGACGGTGAGCGTATCCATTCCTGATTGTCCGAAAGACCCCTTTCCAAGCTGAAAGGTCAGCCTAATATCTCGTTTGATGAATGCCATTACAGATCGTCAAAATAAAGAAGTTGGTACCTTGATCCGAGTCCCGGAGATGTCGGGTCGTCTTTTGCAATTACATCATAAAAAGAAATATCGCCCGTAAACCCTAGATATTTCCCCCTGACGATCCTATTTAAATTTTGACAAATGACACCATTTGCAATCGGTGCATCATTTACAAAGACATCGCAAAATAGCCCCGTTACCTTCTGGTATAAGTTTATCTTGCATGGCTGCCCAGAAAGCGTCACCCTAAATGTTTGACTGTAGACATCCTGTATCGGTATAACCTGCATCATTGAGGTGTCACCGTATCAGGACTTGGAGTTTCCGGCTGAACCGTTCCGCCATTAATTGCATCCTGTCCACTCGGAGCTGCCGTATTAGACAAGTTTGATGTCGGCTGGTCCCGGATCTCTTGGAGAAAAATATCAACCGTGAGCAAGCTCACCCCGTTTTTTGTAGTTCTCCGGAAATTATACCGGGTGATATTTGCATTGTGATATATCACATCCGGCATGACTACATCATACATTTCAAGATCTCCTGCTGCCTGGTCAATTGCTTCCAGAAAATCATTCCGATCCGAGGCACTTCCTCCTTTTACCAGAGTGACCATACGTTCAAAAGAGGTCTCTACTTTGTTGTAGCTCTGGAAAGCGCCTTCTTCCTGTGGGGCGTTAGCCACCTTCCATCCCTTTTTATGATCAATGGCCCCCACGGTGTCGGAAATTACAAATGGCTGGCCTTGGTAATAAATTCCCCATTGCTGAGTGGCGAACGATCCCAGGGAAGAACCGATATCGGACGTCATCAATGATACAACGGAGGTTATGACAGCGTTTAGAAGTGAGGGAATCCCGTTCATTGTATTC
>CAIPPE010000139.1 GCA_903866825.1 uncultured Methylococcaceae bacterium | reverse complement strand
TTTGTAATGATCATATTGGTTATTTGAACACAAGTAATGGTCATGCTATTTTGTATCTTATTAATCTGGATACAGGGGGTTTAATTAAAGCCATTGATACGGGTTCTGGGACGGTATCGAGTCCGAATGGTTTATCAACGCCAACCCTGTTTGATAGTAATGGTGATGGAAAAGTCGATCTGGTTTATGCGGGTGATATTGATGGCCATTTGTGGAAATTCAATCTCAGTGGCATAGATCCGGCTCTCTATGCGGTTCTTGATAATGCTGGGGGAACCAAGGCATTATTGACGACTTCTCCTTTGCAAGCCATCACTTCAGCACCGGCTGTAATGACGCATTCTACTGGCGTAGGTAGAATGGTAGTTTTTGCAACGGGGCGTTTTTTAACCAGTGCGGATTTAACCGATGTCACACAGCACGCAGTTTATGGAGTCTGGGATGGCGCTCCAAGTCTAAACACAACCCAGTTAGCGCAAACACTGACTGCGGCGACCGACAGTTTGGGTAAAACTCGCATAGTGACGGCGAATGTACCCAATTGGACGAGTGGCACTGGGCATCATAATAGCTGGAAAGTGGCTTTACCCGCTGGCGAACAAGTGACCGGAGAGTTTCCCTTTGAAAGTAATGGCCGCTTTTATTTCATGACTAGCAACCCAACGACTGTTAATGCCGTACTTCCTAATGGGGCGAGTTGGCTTTATGAGTTGCAAATGAGTTCCGGTGGGTCGCCTGATTCACTCATCTTTGATCTTAATAATGATGGACTTTTTAATGCGTTAGATTTGGCAACGGCTTGTACACCGACTGCCTTGGTGAGTTGCATTCCTGTAGCAAAGTTACTGGGTGCAGGTGTTTTCTCACAAGCTACGGCGGTTGAAGCCAGTGGCTTTGATACCTTATTGTTTACCAATCATCCTGATACGGCTTTTGGTGCAGGATATACGATAAAGAGTGTCGTTTCTACCGTTAATGGACGTATAAAAACAACGGTCACTACCTATAGTAATAACGCCACTTATACCCGTGTCGAAGAGACGTTAAGTAATGGCTTAAAAACCATTACCCAGACCTATCGTAATGGAGCTACGGTTGTCACGACTGTCAGTGCAGGGAATGATAGTCAATCGGTGATTACCAGCAGTCCTGAAGAAGCGTCTTCACTGGATATGTTTGGGCGTCAATCGTGGTGGGAGATTTTTCAATAAATGGGGAGTTACATGAACAAGCAGTTTGCTTTCACTTTAATCGAATTGATGATAACAGTGGTTATTGTCAGTATTTTAGCGGGTATTGCTTACCCCAGTTATCAGGAAATAGTAATGAAAGCTCGACGAGTCGATGCAAAAGGGGCGCTAATTGGCTTAGAAAATGCCATGGAAAGACATTTTACCGAGAGTAATACTTATTTAGGGGCAGGTACAGTAGGTGGTAATACCGGTGCCCCTACAGTATTCTTTGCAAGCAGTCCGATGCAGGGGAGTGTGGTTTATTATCAATTAACGATTAGTGAGGCAAGTAGCACTTCTTATTCGTTAGCTGCAACACCGACTGGGCTTCAGGCTAACGATAAATGTGGGATTTTAACTTTGACGAGTGTGGGGGTTAAAGATATTGTGGATGAAGCAAATGGAGTTACTGTGGGTAATTGTTGGTGATTTAAAAGTTTGTATTAGTTTATAGTGTCCTTATGAGTGTCATTGCGATTAAAATTTTTAGTTTATTTAGAATAAAGATTATATTGATGGTAAAGTGAATGTATGTATAATTTAAATAAATATACTGTTGAGCATAAGTCATACAAAACAAGCTATTGAATAGTTACTTTAAGATTATTTTAGTCATTAATTTTAAAGCAAACTGGATTCGTATGATATCAGCTCGATTAGTTAAGCTCTTTAGTTATTTATATTCTGAGGATAGTTATGAAAACACAGCAACTTTATATGTGTTTGGCGGGGGTTATAGCCTTAACAAATACAGTCATGGCCGATGACATTAACTTCGGTAAGAAAAAGGTATCAAGTGAACAGGTTATTGAGGCGTTAAATCCTAAGGCTGCGAATTCTGATGCTGCACCAGCAGACGATGATTACGAAGGGGATATTAAGCAAATTGGACAAGATAGAAGTATTGATATGTCTAATCTTGCACATACAAAAGTCAATAAACCTTTATCAAAAAGTAAACCTATTCATGGCAAAGGAGCTGAAACAATAGGCGGTGAAACTGCTTTGTCTATGGAGATCGTTTTTGGTTATAAGTCTGCTGAACTAACAGAGTTAGGTAAAGAAAATCTTAAGCCGGTAGGTGAAGCATTGGCTTCAGACAAATTAAATAACTTTAATTTTATCGTAGAAGGCCACACCGATGCTGTTGGTAGCGACGCATACAACCTTAGCTTATCAGAAAAGAGGGCTGCTTCAGTAAAGCAG
>CAIPPE010000138.1 GCA_903866825.1 uncultured Methylococcaceae bacterium | reverse complement strand
TGGGTGGCAACTTTCACTGGAATACGCAATTTTGGAAAGAACGGAGAAGAACTCAATGCAGATGCAATTAATAAGCAGTTTTTAATTCTTGATGGCATCGATTATAAAAGCAATAATATTAATCACGCTTTAGTTTACATGGTGATTTAATATGGAACTGAATGCCACGCAAAAGTTAGCCAGTTATGTCGACGCCTTACGTCCAATTATTTATATTCATAGTTTTGATTTTCAAGCCGTCGACGCCTTAATTGGAGAGGCTAGTAAAGGCTTTAGTATTTATGAATACAATGAAGCAGATAAACATGTAGATTTTAAAACCAAGATGCCAAAAGAGCCGGCCTCTAGTTTAACTGACTTTCTTTCTTTGCTAGATAATAATGAAGCGAAAAAAGCTTTTATCATCTTGAAAGATGTACATCAAGCATTACACCAGCCAGAAATTGTTGCTCGTTTAAAATCCTTAGCGTTAAAAACTATTTATCAAGACGATATTTATGTCACTGTATTTTTAGTCAATACGGCTTTAGTCATTCCGCCCGAATTAGAAGCCATGATTACGGTATTTGATATCCCACTTCCGAATCATGAAGAAATTCTTCTTACAATTCAATCTTATGCGATAGGTTTTAAACTGAATTTAGGCGAAGAAGTTTTGAATGAATTAGCAGTATCTTTTAAAGGATTAAGTGATTTTGAAATTCGTCAAATTCTTAATTTAGCTTATCAAGAAAGTGGAACAATAGATGGAAACGACAAGCAACTTATTTTGAATGAAAAAAAACAGATCATAAAAAAGTCGGGGTTATTAGAGATTATTCATTATGAAGCTAACTTAGGTAGTATCGGCGGCTTAGTTAATCTTAAGGCTTATCTGACAGCAAAAGCACGTATATTTAATAACCTGGGTGAAGCCAAAAAATTTGGTATTGATTTACCCAAAGGTTTATTAATTGTTGGAATGCCCGGGTGTGGTAAAAGCTTAACAGCTAAAGCAACAGCTAATCTATTTGAGGTGCCTTTACTTCGTTTGGATATTGGCAAGCTAATGGGTAAATACGTTGGAGAAAGTGAAGAGAATTTGCGTAAAGCCATTAAAACTGCTGAGGCAGTTTCACCTTGTGTATTATGGATTGATGAATTAGAGAAGGCCTTTGCAGGTATTGGAGGCAGTGGAGGCGGGAGCGATATTACTACTCGACTGTTGGGCAATTTTTTGACATGGCTACAAGAGAAAGAAAG
Organism: uncultured Methylococcaceae bacterium; assembly: GCA_903866825.1. GTDB lineage: Bacteria > Pseudomonadota > Gammaproteobacteria > Methylococcales > Methylomonadaceae > Methylobacter_C. Next base: position 4,956 of record CAIPPE010000138.1, on the reverse strand, counting down.
TTCTGTTTATGTTTTGGCAACCTCTAATGATGTATCAAAATTACCAGCAGAATTCCTGCGTAAAGGTCGTTTTGATGAATTGTTTTTAGTAGAACTTCCCAATGATGAAGAACGGCGTAGTATCTTTGAAATTCATTTAAAGAAACGCAATCAATTTAATCAGGCTATTGATACCATTAAATTGTTAAAGGCTACCGATGGTTTTAGTGGTGCTGATATTGAGGCAGTGGTCAAAGAAACGATTGAAACAGCATTTTTCTCAGACGACAAAAAGGTCACAACTGAAAAGTTGCTTGATACAGTTAAAGTTACTAAATCCATTTCTGTCAGTCTGAAAGATGATATTGAGCTTTTGAAAGAAAAGTTTAAAAAGTATGATTTTAAATTAGCCAATTAATATCCCGTTCCTTAATTATCAATACGTTGGAAAGTTTTAATAAATGATGCTTCTAATCCAAGAAGGGCATAATGTATTGAGCTCCATTGATAGGTTAGTTTAGCTCGGGTAAGTCCACGATTGGCGAAAACCTTTTTGCAACTAACATTGATCCAGACTTTGCAGTCCCAAGAGAAATAGACTTTCATCCAGATGAATATTTTATTGATGCGTTGGCGTAGTATACCTTTGCTATCAATTGGATAATTTCCGTGATGCGCTGGCATGAGTTAGTCTATGATTTACGTCAGGAACTGGATAGTTTGAAAGCATCCTTTGCTAATAAAATACAAGAGCTGAATACCTATACTGTGTTGTTATCGCGTTTAGAACCTCCGCCTAACTTACCGGATTAAAACATGAATACCTTTGTCTTGATCGTTATATTTGCCACATCGAATGGACAGGTTGATGACAAAATTGTGCAAGAGTTTTCAACTAAGGCATCGTGCATGACTGCTTTACGTACCGCTATAATCAGCAAGCAGAAGCTAAAAAAGCAAGTGTTGAGTTCTGGCTGTTATCCAAAGTAGGTGGAAGGTCATATCGATTTTAATTTGAGTTATTAGGTTTACAGTAATGTACTAGTTAATTAGAAGGGTTAAACACAATGATTAGTTACGATAAAGACTTTTATAGTTGGACTCAGGAACAGGCGGAGCTTTTAAAACATGGCAGGTTTGCTGAATTGGATATTGAAAATTTAATAGAAGAAGTGGAAACAATGGGCAGAAGTGAAAAGCGTGAGCTTGAAAGCCGTTTAACTGTTTTATTGTTACACCTTTTAAAGTGGAAATATCAAGATGTAAGACAATGCAGGAGCTTGGAGTTATCTATCATAGAGCAACGGTTGAAGTTCGAAGAAACCCTAGAAGAAAACCCTGGGTTAAAAGCAAAATTAGATGAAATATTGAAAAAAGCTTATAGATACGCTGTCATTGAAGCATCAAAGGAAACCAAAATAAGCATAAAAATATTCCCTGAATTTTGTCCCTGGGATCTCGATAAAATAACAGACAACGAATTTTATCCAGATTAATAGATAAGAGGCTAGCGCCTTTTAAAAAACCAATAAATTGCAGCTATAGCGGTAATAGAAATATAGCTTTGTCTTTGATCCTTATATTTGCTACATCGAATGAACAAGTTGATGACAAAATTGTGCAAGAATTTTCAACGAAAGCATCATGTATGACGGCATTACGTACAGCAATACTAAGCAAGCAGAAGTTAAAGAAAGGTGTTGAGTTCAGGGTGTTATCCAAAATAACACTCCACGATAAGAAGACCTAATCTGTTTAGGCATAACGATCAGGGCTTTTGTGGATAACTGGGTTGATTAAAAATAGCGGTATTTAAAAATACTGGTTAATCGTTAAAAATATCAGAGAGTTGTTCAGCATCGAATACCCAATCAGCCCAACTCTCAATATCTTCTACAGAGGCATTTGATATTAAACTAATAATATTCGCAGGAATAGCGCCAAAGCGCTTAGCTAATAAGCGTTGTAGTATGAGCATTTCACCCTCAACTTTTGCTTCAGCCTTAATACCTTCAGCCCATAGTTCTAATCGATCACCAAACATAACTTTAATCTCCTGTAAATCATCTACTTCGGGAAGTACGATAGCGTAGTTTTTCTTTCTTTTCAACGTTGCCCTGATCCAGATAGCAAACACGCGCTTTAAATCAGGTCTATCTTCTAACCAGTCGTTTAATAAGCCGATTAATTCAATGATACTAGCCGGTTCACTGAACTGTTCAAAGCGAAATACGGCAGCCACTAGGTTTTTAAGTGAGGCCAGTTCTGTATCAGAATAAGCATTCTCTGCAATGAGATGATACTTTAAATGCGGCGTAAAGCTGGCCAGAAAACCAGGTAATATAGGTATTAAATCCGCAATGTCTGTTTTAGCCGTCCACGTCCGATTACCATTATATAAAACAATCGGTAGAATCGGCGGCAGCAACCCTTTTACATGACCTTCTTTGATTAAATCTTGATACAACAAGCCAACATAGATCATCATACGAAGTGCCATCTATTTATCAACACGGCTTTTAAAGTAAACTGTATAGGTATTTATTGTTCGTTTGCCACCATTGCTGAATAGTCCGATAATTGGGCCGTTATTAACGGTTAGACATCACACGTCTAGTTACTGGCTTATACTAGTCACGCTTAAAAACAGTACCTTGAACTGTACCTCACAAACTTAATTAATGGATAACATTATGTGTGTTAAAACTAAGCCTTTAAGTAAATTGTTTCCCCAACAACAAAGTCTTTTAAACCAGTTACCTGAAATACAGACCTTATTAAAAAAGTACCAGCGTCCTCAAGACTGGTTAGATCTTGCAGAAAACAATACGCGCCATTTCATTGTCCGAGTGCCATTGATTGGTAAGTTTAGTTCAGGCAAGTCCACCATTTTAAATGCCTTAATTGGCGAAAATCTTTTTGCGACCAATATTGATCCAGAAACGGCTGTCCCAGCCGAGTTAGGTTATAGTCCAGAAGAATCCTTTATAGCCTGTTACGCAGATGGCAAGCGTGTCTATTTAAGTCGTGATGAGATCAAAAACAATCAATTAGGTAGCCTGCACCCCAACGGTTGGATAGAAGCTAATCTTTCCTCTCCTGAATTGGCACAATTGCCGCATTTACGGTTAGTTGATTTTCCTGGCTGGGGTTCTGGTAATAGTAAACACGGTCAGGCTATTGATAATTATAGCCCGCGTAGCTTGGCTTATTGTCTGGTGGTCAGTGTCGGTGAAGGCACTTTGAATGAAACCACGTATGTGGCGCTTAATGAACTGAAGTTGCACAAGATGCCGGTAATTGTCATCATTAGTAAATGTGATGGAAAGACCGCTACAGAAATTGACTCAGTGACCCGGCAAGTGACTTCAGAAGTTGAAAAGTTATTGGACACGCCACCTTTAGCAGTTGTGCAAGTATCGGCTAGAAAACATGATTTGGCGGGTTTTAAGTCAGCCCTTGCAACCTTAGAACAACAAGCCGAAACTTTATTTAATCAAAATGTCCTTAAGCCAGTAGTGTTGGAATTACAGCTCTTTGCACAATTTCTGAATATCCTGATCAATAAGGATGATTTGACTAGCGAAGCGATTGCTGCTGAACGGATCATTAAAGCGCAAGAAATGCAGGAATTTAATAGAAAGCTTGCAGATGATACTCAGCGTCTTGAGGCCAGTTTACCTAAAGTGTTGTCTTCTATTCTCAGGCAAGTACAAGATCGTCTGACCGATCAACTGGACAGCCTGACCAATCAAGCGGAAGTTGGGCAGGATTTGCACAGTCCCATTGAACACATTGTCCGTCTCGCGGTGACTCAAGGTATCAGAGACGAGTTTGATCCCGAAATACAAAGTTACTTTGATAAGATCAGCAGTGATTTACCGCAAGACCTACAATTGGATTTAAGTGTGTCCTCCAGTCGTCAAATTAATACCGATGATATGGATAATAATCAGGGTGATAATTTAAAAAAATTAACACTGGGTGGCATAGGCTTTCTGCTGACCAAGCACCCCATTGGGGTCGTGCTCATGCCGTTTTTATTACCCTTATTAGATGAACTATTTAATTTATTTAGAAATAAAGCGGATAGAGAAATTGAAGCGGCTCAACGTCGTGAAAGCATTCGTCAAAGTATTTTAGGAAAGATCCCGCAAATTGTAAGCAACACGGATGCGGTGTTAAGTCCTTTATTAAAGCAGTATGTTGAAAATGCACAGCGCAGGATACTCCAATCTGTCGAAGGTCAAAGAGCGGCTTTAGATGCGGCGTTAATAGAACTGGATGAGAAACTTAAGGAAGGGAAAGCAGCCTATGCCGCCGCACAGCAACAGTATCAGGCTGACCAACAAGTCATTCAAGCAAACATCACTTTATTTGAAAACGTATGATTCCAGAACTGACCTTTGACGAACTGGCAAGTCGCTATAGCCTGTTATGTCGTGCAACCCAAAACCAACCGGACACCCCGAGTACTTTGATCCCAGTTAATGAAGCCTTGGATAAACTGAATAGTTTGCTGAAGCAAGACTTGTTAAAGCTAGCCAGAGAAGGCAGTCCCGATGATTTTGCTGAGATTTACTTTGCCTTAGAGCAGGAACTTGAGCGTTTTCGGGAGTTTTGTGCATTTCCGACCTTGGCGCAAAAGGTCGTGATTGGCTTTGGCGGTGCGTTTAGTGCCGGCAAGTCTACCTTGATTAACACGCTGTTAGGTGAAAAATTATTGGCCTTTGAAGTCGATCCAACCACCTCATTGCCTACTTACGTTTTACATGGAAACGAGGATACGCTGTGTGCACTTAATCTCTTTCATCATCGGGTTGAGTTGTCTCATGAAGAGTTTTTAAGTCTTACTCATGATGAACGAATAAAATACGGCAGTAGCGTGGCGGGTTTACTGAATGCGGCCTTTATTACTCGAACTAATTTTCCTTGGTCAAATCTCGCCTTGATTGATACCCCGGGTTATTCTAAGCC
>CAIPPE010000137.1 GCA_903866825.1 uncultured Methylococcaceae bacterium | reverse complement strand
CTCGACAACTCGTTAAAAGTAGCTATCTTAGTTCTGACATTCTCAACGGTGCTATTGGTAGATTCGTCAATATCATAACCAACCCATGTAATTTCCTTGTCAAATGTCTTACTCATATTCCGGCAGCTCCTAAGGATTCAAAGTTAATACTAATCAAAGACCTTTTATCTTTAGCTTTTACCGCACCTGAATGATCGGTGAAAACACAAGATTTGAATATCTTCACCAAATCACCTTTTAATGTCACTATCGAAATAGTAGCATCATAAAGCTGAGTGATAAATACAGCCCCGCAAGCTATCAAAAACAATTCTAACTCTCCCGCTTCAATTGTGATCTTGCCAGGGTATGTGGATGTATTTGTCTTTAGGGCTTGTGGCTCATCGGTGCCGATTACGTGGATGTATTCGCTTTCTTTTTTGGCACTATAATCAAACGACTCCACGATATTTAAAATAATCGGGAACCTTCCATTGGGTCCTGTTGCTGAAAGAGTGATCTTATAATCACTCGACGTAAATACTAAACCGTTTAAATTCATGGTTTTATGTTTTTAAATAAATTGAACTGTCCCGGTTGCACTACCTGTTATTGGTGTTCCGTTGATGACTAATGTATATGTCCAGTTAACCGTATTAGCACTTACTTTAGTGCCCGACAAGGTTAAAGACGCAGATGATATGTCACCGACATTGTTAGGTGCTACAGGTTGAATTAGAGGATCAATGTACAAAGTCTCAAAATCCTGCTGTAAGGCTTTAGTAAAGCTCAAGGCTACTGCATTTGTTGACGGGTCAATAGGTAAGTTTTTACCCATGACATTGTATGTCAAAAAGGTTTTAACATCAGCACTCATCGCATTAGCAACCCTGTTAAATTCTTGTGTCGATAGTGGATCGACAGCTAAATCACAAGTTGCACCATCATTCCAATACAAGCCACTTTGATTAAACCATGTCCTTATGAACATGTATTGCTTGTCACCAAGCGAATTTACATCGGCTGGATAAAGTTTCGTTGCGTCCTGACTATTGTAAAGCGAAATAATGCCCCCTGTAAATGATGTTATCCCTGTTGCGGCTACAAATGTTTGTCCGGTACCGTACACAACACCATTGTGTGTAATGGGGCCATATAAAACATAATAAGTCGATCCCGGTGTTACTGTCCCCGTAGTTGTCAGGTCAACAACTGTGGTGCTGGTGCCCGAAAAACTTAAAGTGCCAGCTATAACTGAAAATATAGAACCAACAGAATAGGTAAGCCCGTTATAAGTTACTGGGCCATTAACAACCATATACGAATGCCCAGCTGTTAAACTAGTACCCTGTGAAATTGTCGTACCTAAAATAGGAACCGAAACACCATTTGTGAGATAAGCAGTTGAAAGACTTATTCCACCATCAGAAACCTCGCCAAAACCGTGTCCTATCGAAATACGGGCAAATCTACCAAGTGCCGCACCTATTGAAGATACGCCGTTTGGATTTGATCCTGTGATACACAAAGATACAGACGGGGCGGCTTTGGTTGCCATGCTCTGAATGGTAGAGGCTGTGGCCGTTGATGACATATTGTAGCCATCAAGGATACTCGAAAAGCTGAAACCTTCAGGAAACATCGCAACTTGCGTTGCTTGCAATGCTGTGATCGTAGAAATAACCTCAGCAGGAAAATCAGACGAGCTTTGTGTCGTGGTTGGTGGATTAAATCCTAAACCTATCATTTTACACCTCATGGTAGGGTCGTTTGTCATTGTCCCCCTGATGAGATTCTGAAAAGTATTGCCAGCCACATAGGTGTTAAAGGCATTGGTGGTAGCCGTAACCACTAACCAAAGATAAGCTCCATCTCCGGCTGCACCATAAAACTCATTAACAGCTTGATATACTGAAAGGTTGTTTACATAGTCGTAATCGGGTGTAATTCCCAGTCCTGAAACAAAAGAAGCCAGCGTATTACCTAAATAAGCAGTATCTAACACCAAGGGCTTTGTCCCCGTTGATGTTGCCACGCCTTTAATGACCATCATCATCACACCGTCTGTTGAGCCGGGTATTCCCGTGGGTGAATTGATGACAGTTGTGTTTATGGTATGTCTCATGTTTTTAAATATTAAAAGGCTGGCCGTTGTGACCAGCCTTTAGGTTTAAATATTTTCTGTTTTTGCAGGTCTACCCGGCTTCCTAACTTCATCTACCTCATCAGGTATTATAAAGTTGTGCTTAGCTTTCTCAACTACAGGCTTGGTATGTTCCTGAATTTCACGTTGTGAATTTGCGTAGAATTCGGATAAAACATCATCGGGTGTAGTCGGCAATGTGTCGCCTGTTTTATAGATAGCTCTAAACTTTGCCCGGCTAACTACCTCTGCCTTGTTAAGTTCATAACCAGAATTAAACTCCTTATGATGCTCTGAACCCTTTTCAGCTTCAGCACCCACGAACATCATACCGTCACCGTGAATGATGACAGTTCCATGATTTTTTAAATAATTCTTAATCCTAGAGATATGAATATCCTTTACGTTGAAATTCGTTTCTGATATTGACAACTTTGAGTTATTGGCCATAATTATTTTGTGTTATTAATTCTTATTGATCCATAATAAACAGGCTTGTAATAAGATAACTTACTGCCCGATGTAGCTCCGTTCGAGATAATACGTATTGCTAAATATTGACTTTCAAAATAAGCGGTGTCTCGCAAGAAAGAAATTTCATGGCTCTGATTAGCTTGAGTGGCGTTCTTTATGGACGTAGTATCTAAAAGAAGAGAATAAGCACTCTGTGCTTTACCTTTAGTTATCTGATGCCATGCTGTTTTACCATCTACCGACTGCCAGTATGTAAGTTGCGAAGTCGTATCCCTTGTCCCCGGCTTTTTATGCAGCAGAGAAATGTAAGGAGTTACAAAAGAAGGATGATTTACTAATAACAAGTAAACGACAGTATCCCCTTTCGTTACCGTATCAGTAAAAGAGATGTTAATGGGTGTAATAATGCCTGCCTGAGCCGAACCAAGGTTTTTAATTTTGGTGCTAACCTTTGGCATTTGTGCGAATACAGTCAATCCTATAAAAAGGATGACAATTAAACTTAATATTTTTTTCATAGTATTTTATTTTTAAAAGTTATGCCCGGTTGTTAGCCGGGCAGTATTATTTAAGAACCAGCTTGAGCGCCGTTACCGTAAGCGTAAATCTGAACACCCTTGTAATCAGAACGTAAAGCCCTTGAACCGATACGCATATCCATAGACATTTTGTATCCATAGTTTGCGGGGTCTTGAACAAAGAAAACGTCAATCTGTCCAAGTGCCACACCTACCTGAGATGCAATAAACGAAAGCCCTGCGCTCTGAGTTGTCGGAGGAACAACACCTGCGGTTCCGTTTGTATCAATTATGGTGCCGCCAATTGGATCGTAAGCCAATACACGGCTACGTTCGTACAATAAGGTGTGTTTCAATTTCTGTATATCGGCACCCGACTCATTAACCCATCGGGTCAAAAGTGATTGT
>CAIPPE010000136.1 GCA_903866825.1 uncultured Methylococcaceae bacterium | reverse complement strand
CAATATAAAAAAATGAGCATGAATTACTCATTTATTTTCATCGACAACATGGGGTAGAGGCGAGGCGCGCAATATGACTTTAGAGTCCAACAAAAACATCCAGTCACCAGTCAAAGTAGAAATTATCAATCAAATCACCTCTATTTTACAAGGAATTCGTTTTGGATCGGTTGAGATTATTATTCACGATGGCAAAGTTGTACAAATTGAGCGTAAAGAAAAAATCCGTTTTGATGCCAAATAAATAACATTCTCTCTACCGTACCAACGGCGAAAAAAAACATTTAGATAATCACTAGCCATCTGACCGGCTAACCGGAAGTTAAAGCTAAAAGAGGACCCATAGTATGAAACCACTTCAACGCACTGCACTAGCAAGCGTCATTAATCTTATTTTACTAGGCATGTCTAGTGCCCAAGCAGCAGATACCCAAGCATTGGAAAAACGCATTAAAGAACTGGAAAGCCGTTTAGCAAAAATGGATCAATTAGAACGTCGCTTAGAAAAACTGGATCAAGCTGGCCTTCTATCAGCTAAACCCCTTGCACTAGCCACTCCTGCCGCACCCTCCCCTGAAGTAGAAAAATTAAATCGTAAAGTAAATACTTTAGAGCGAAAACTGGAAGTACAAGACGAGGTCACTACCGGCACTTTAAGCAAAATACCTAACTTTGAAGCTGGCGCTGATGGCTTTAGGGTGACATCTACAGACAAAAAACATCAATTGAGAATCGGCGGCACCTTACAAACGGATTACCGTACATTTCTGGGTAGTAATGCAAATGTATGGACCCCCGCAAGCACTGGATACTATGCGCCTGCTGGCCCAGATTCTATTTTCCTGAGACAAGGCCGTATCATTTTAGATGGTTATGTCTATAATGATCTATATTTCAAAATCATGGCTGATTTTGCACAAACAAGTAATACTGCCAACTTGTTACCCGACGCCTACCTGGATTACAACTATCATCCAGCAGCCAGTCTATTAGTGGGTAAGTTTAAACCATCCATCAGTCTTGAGCGCTTACAAGGAGATGCGGACACAGTGTTCCTGGAACGCAGTTTTGCATCCAACTTGGCACCTAACCGTGATGCTGGTATACAAATCCACGGTGCATTCAGTGCTCCGGGTTATAAAGCAGAAAGAGCAGCAGGTCCTATCGACTCTAAAAACACCTTTACTTACCAAGTTGGCATTACAGATGGCACCGGCGATTCCGGTAACTCTTATGGTAATGGAGTTCCACCCAATAACAGCACATCAACCTCGTTTGCAAGCGATAAAGAGTTTGATGGACGTGTATTTGCCCAACCTTTTCAACATACGCGATTCTCGTGGTTAGAAGGTTTAGGATTAGGTATTGCCGGCTCATTCTCAGATCCTAATCACCAAGCTATTAATGCCCAAAGAACGCTATTAGGCCAATCGCAGTTTATTGATTATACATCTACAAATGCAACTGCAGGTACTACAGGCACTATTACTGCAAATGGTCCGGCGCACCGTATTTATCCGCAAGCTTTTTGGTATGCAGGCCCCTTTGGCTTGATGGGTGAATATGTAGCATCAACCCAAACCCTGAATGGCGGCTCACTTGCTGCTAATAGCAAATATAACAACATCTCTCAAACGAATAAAGCAGCTCAATTTCAAGTTTCTTATGTCGTCACCGGAGAAGACAACTCATTCACTGGCATCAAGCCAATGAGAAGTTTTGACCCCCTTAAAGGTAGTTGGGGTGCACTACAGCTTGCTGCACGCTGGAGTGAGCTAACCATAGACAGTGATACATTCAAACTGCTTGATCCTACCAAATCTGCCAGTAAAGCCACTGCAGGAACTTTTGGCGCAAACTGGTTTTTGAACAAAAATGCTCTAATTAGATTAGATTATGAAAACGTATCATTTAATGGCGGTGCAGGAACAAAAACAGGAAGTGGAGCTTCAACCCTGTATCACATAACCAACCGTCCTACCGAACAAATTTTCTCAACCCGTTTCCAATTAGCATTTTAACAACTAACCGAAGAGCTTTAATTATGAAAAATAATTTCTATAAACTCCTGTTTGCTGCTTCACTTTCTATTCTCACAGCAAGTAATAGTCAAGCAGCTGAAGTAAAACTTCTTAATGTCTCTTACGATCCAACCCGTGAGTTATATCAAGAATACAATCCTGTATTTGCAAAATACTGGAAAGAAAAAACAGGCGATGACGTTACCGTTAATCAATCACATGCTGGCTCAGGAAAACAGGCCCGTTCCGTACTTGAAGGTTTAGAAGCGGATGTCGTCACCTTAGCGCTTGCTTATGACGTGGATCAACTGTATCAAAAACGCAAATTGATTCCGGAAGATTGGCAATCGTTATTACCTAATAATAGCTCACCTTATACGTCTACTATTGTATTTTTAGTGCGCAAAGGTAACCCTAAAGGAATTAAGGACTGGAACGATATCGTAAAACCCGGCATCAGCATCGTGACACCAAACCCTAAAACATCCGGTGGTGCACGCTGGAACTTTTTAGCGGCTTGGGGTTATGCTCTTAAACATAACAACAACGAAGAAGCTGCAGCCAAAGCTTTTGTTACCCAGTTATACAAAAATGCAGCCGTGTTAGATACTGGTGCCCGTGGAGCAACAACCAGCTTCGTAGAACGTGAGATTGGTGACGTATTAATTACCTGGGAAAACGAAGGTTACATGGTTCTAAAGGAGTTTGGTGCTGATAAGTTTGAACTTATAACCCCCACTTTAAGTATTTTGACTGAACCACCTGTAGCTGTTGTTGAAGATGTTGCTCGTAAACATGGCACAACTGATGTGGCAACCGAATACCTTAAGCACTTATACAGCAAAGAAGGTCAGGAAATCATCGGTAAAAACTACTATCGCCCCACTGATCCAGAAATTGCTGCTAAGTATGCAAAACAATTCCAACCTTTGCAATTGTTTAAAATTGATGAGTTTGGTGGCTGGAATGTCGCGCAAAACAAATTTTTTGCTGATGACGGTCTCTTTGATCAAATCTATGGCGCAGGTAAGTAACTAGCTTTTTATCACCCTATTGGGCGGAAATAGACAGGCTGCTGTTTCCGCCCTTAATAAGGAAGTGATAGGGACAAAAAGTTATTGTTTAAGAATAAATATGGAGTATTAAAAACATGTCACGAAAAAGTGTTATGCCGGGCTTTGGTCCGACCATCGGATTTACCCTACTCTATTTGGGTCTGGTCGTTTTAATCCCGCTAAGCACCTTGGTGTTTGAAAGTTTTAAACTAAGTTGGGATGATTATGTCCATATCATTACCAGTAAACGAGTACTGTCCTCGTTTCGTGTCAGCTTTATTGCAGCTCTTATAGCCGCATCAGTTGCCAGCATTTTTGGATTTATTACTGCATGGGTCTTAGTCAGATATTCTTTCTTTGGTAAGAATATCTTTCACGCCTTAATCGACTTACCCTTTGCCCTACCGACAGCCGTCGCAGGTATTGTTTTAGCCACTATTTTTCAACCGAGTGGGTTTCTTGGCAAACTATTATCCGATTTATTTGGCTTACAAGTGGCATTCAAACCCATCGGTATAGTTATTGCACTTATTTTTATCAGTATCCCCTTCGTAGTGCGTACCGTAGAACCCGTGTTGCTGGAGTTTGAGACTAGCATGGAAGAAGCCGGTTCAAGCCTTGGAGCCACGCGCCTGCAGATTTTTACAAAAATCATCTTTCCTAACATTTTCCCGGCATTACTGACTGGTTTTGCCTTAGCATTTGCACGTGGTGTGGGTGAATATGGTTCTGTTATTTTTATAGCGGGCAACATCCCTTATGTCTCAGAAATTGTTCCTCTTTTAATCGTCATAAAACTGGAACAGTATGACATCGAAGGTGCTACAGCGATTGCGTTGACCATGCTGGTCATTTCATTCTTTCTGCTATTTCTGATTAACTTGCTACAACTATGGGTGCGTAAGCGCTCTGGACAATTATAAGGCTTAATTGTATGCATACCGCTGCCCAACCATTAAAAAAAGATAAAGTTGTCACTCAACAACGTGCATTACAAGATCCTACCTGGGTCAGATGGAGCTTGATTGCTATAGCGATAAGTTTTATCAGTCTATTTATATGCGTACCCTTGGGTTTAGTTATTTTTCAAGCTTTCTCAAAAGGCTTACAAGCCTATTGGTCCGCACTCACTAATGCTGATACGCTCTCGGCTATTAGATTAACACTACTAGTGGCCATCATCACCGTACCCTTAAATACCCTATTTGGAGTTATTTCTGCCTGGGCCATTACGCGCTTTGAATTTAAAGGCAAAAGCTTTCTGACGACATTGATCGACATCCCATTCTCTGTGTCTCCCGTTATTTCTGGCTTCATCTTTGTACTTTTATTCGGTGCAGAAGGCTGGTTTGGCAGTTGGCTAGTAGAGCATGATATAAAAATAATTTTTGCAGCTCCCGGTATTATTTTAGCCACGCTTTTTATCACCTTCCCTTTTGTTGCAAGACAATTGATTCCGTTAATGCAGGAAATGGGTAATCAGGAAGAGGAAGCCGCTTTATCATTGGGTGCTGGTGGTTGGAAAATGTTTTTCTCAGTCACCCTACCCAACATTAAATGGGCCTTGCTCTATGGTGTTTTATTATGTAATGCCAGAGCTATGGGTGAATTTGGTGCCGTATCTGTGGTGTCAGGCCATATTAGAGGTATGACAAATACCCTCCCACTCCATGTTGAAGTCAGTTATAACGATTATGATGTCGTTAGTGCTTTTGCCAGTGCATCTATCTTGGCTGCTCTCGCTATCGTGACATTGGTTTTAAAAACAGCACTGGAATGGAAACAGGCTAATCGATAAATAGAACTCAAGTGATCGATAAGCCGATCATCGAGAAAGTATTTCTATCCAAGCCTGTTAATTAATAACTAAACCGATTTAATTTTTGAGATTTTACTATGAGTATTTTACTATCTGATATTAGCAAGAATTTTGGTAATTTTGCCGCGCTAAATCATATTAATCTGGAAGTACCTGAAGGTGAACTTGTCGCCTTACTAGGCCCTTCAGGTTGTGGTAAAACAACATTATTACGAATTATTGCTGGCCTTGAACATACTGACAAAGGACGAGTAATAATTAACGGCCAAGACAAAACCGATCAAACTGTTAGTCAACGCGGTATTGGCTTCGTATTCCAGCATTATGCGCTTTTCCGGCACATGACAGTCTTTGAAAATGTTGCTTTTGGCTTAAGAGTCAAACCTCGCCGTGATCGTCCCAGCAATGATTTTATCACCAAAAAAGTCCATTCCCTACTGGATTTGGTACAATTAGACTGGCTACACAATCGCTATCCAGACCAATTATCCGGGGGTCAACGTCAACGTATCGCCTTGGCTAGAGCACTGGCTGTTGAGCCATCGGTGCTATTATTGGATGAACCCTTCGGCGCATTGGATGCGAGTGTTCGTAAAGATTTACGTCAATGGTTAAGAAATCTTCATCATGAACTCCATGTAACCAGTATTTTTGTCACGCATGACCAGGAAGAAGCAATGGAAGTAGCCAGCCAAGTGGTTGTGCTCAATCATGGACAGATCGAACAGCAAGGTTCACCCACTGATATTTACGACCATCCAGCTAATGCATTCGTATCTAAATTTATTGGACAAACGAATATTTTTGATTTAGATGAACATGATAATGACTGGCTGCAAACGGCAGGACTATTGCAACCCAGCCAGCAAGGTAAAATTGCGCATGTACGCCCACATGATATTATTATTGAAAAGACAGATAACCATCATACCGCACCCGCTACTTTGAAAGACTGGCAACACTTAGGCGCACTCATACGTATTGAACTGGTAAAAAATGAATCCAATGGCTCGGATGCTCCGGTTTTTGCAGAAATGCCAAATGAACAATTCAAACAACTGGAATTGGCTAAAGGCGATAAGGTTAAACTGAAGGTACGCCAAGCACACTGGTTTCATTAAATCTTTAGCAAAAATAAACACGTGAATGAATAAAGAATAGATCTTAATCATAAAAATTTAGTTTTACTGTTTTGATTAATTCATATCTTTCATGTTTGTTTTGTAAGGACTATTAGATAAGGACTCCCCCAATTATGAATTTAAGCCAAATTGAATTACTACGTGTTCTCCAAGAAACAAATTTAAATCTCTCAAAAGCTGCCGAGAAAATGCACATTGTGCAATCGGCCGTTAGCCGCCAATTACAGCTTTTTGAAACCGAATTAGGCTCGCCTTTATTTGAAAGACAGGGTAAAAAACTGATTGGGATGACCTCATTAGGACTCAGAATTATGGATGAAGTCGCTATTATCAATCGGGCTAAATCCAATATCCAGCATATTGCTGCTGACTTTCTTGATAGCAATAAGGGAACCTTACATATTGCGACCACACACACGCAAGCCAAATATTTTTTACCTAAACCGATTAGTCGCTTTAGACAAAAATACCCAGGGGTGAGTATTTATATGGTGCAAGCCTCACCAGAACAATTAATTGACCAATTACATTCCCGCAAAGCCGATATTGCAATTTGCACTGAACGAGTGGACCAGGTAAACGACCTTGTTTTAGAAACCTGCTATGAATGGCATCATGCCTTAGTCGTGCCACAACAACATCCTCTAAGTGAGGGAGAAATTACACTAGAACGGCTTTCAGAATTCCCTATTTTAACTTATAGCTTTGGCTACACAGGCCGATCTAATATTGAAATCGCTTTTACGAATAAGGGGCTTGAATTGGATATCATTTTAGCTGCGGCAGATACGGACGTCATTAAAACGTATGTCCGCCTGGGTTTAGGTGTGGGTCTTATTGCGAGAATGGCCTATGATCCATTGGCCGATTGGGATTTGGTTGCCCGTGATCTATCTCACCTTATTCCCAGTTCAACCACCAAAATAGCCTATTTAAAACATAACTATCTGCCCCTGTATAGCCAGCATTTTATTGATGAAATGCTATTGGCAGCGAAAGAAACAACCTATTAAACAATTCACTTCCTTTCGGCTTATAAATAAGATTGGTTATTCATATTAAACGATTAAGGCTATTTGAAGATGACTTTCATAACAGTTGTTACTGCACTCGGTGGTGGCATTTTAATAGGCTTAGCCGCTGCAATACTATTATTTTTCAATAACCGGACTGCTGGCGTTTCGGGCATTGCAGCAAGGCTTATAAAACCTTGGCAGCAAGATAGCCATTGGAGATTAGCATTTATAACAGGCCTCGTCATAAGCGCACCTCTTTGGCGATTACTAGTCGGGGACATTTCAATCCAGATTAACACCCCCTTAATCGTACTTGCCGTTGCCGGATTATTAGTTGGCTATGGCACCCAACTGGGTGGAGGCTGTACCAGTGGGCATGGAATTTGTGGTAACGCTCGACTGTCGCCTCGCTCAATTGTCGCAACACTAACGTTTATGATAACTGCCGGTATCACTGTCTATCTAGTTCGTCATGTCTTTTAGGGAATTATTAATGAACTTAAATCTTTCTGCTTTCGCAAGTGGCCTAACCCTTGGATTAGGCTTAATAGTGTCTCAAATGATAAACCCGGTTAAAGTATTAAGCTTTTTAGATGTTGCTGGAAATTGGGATCCAAGTCTTGCCTTAGTCATGGCAGGCGCTTTATTAACATTAGGCTTTTTGCAATGGTTAATTCGTAAAAGTTTGAATCAACATAGTCACTCAGCAAACACTATAAAACAAGCTAACCCAAAACAGATTGATGCAAAGCTAATTATTGGCTCCTCACTGTTTGGGATAGGCTGGGGCTTATCGGGCTTATGTCCGGGTCCCGCTCTATCTGGTTTAACTTCAGGATTATTGGGCAGTTATGTGTTTGTCGCCACTCTATTTATAGGTTTTTTGTTATTCAACAAACTGCACCGTAAACCATGAAATAAGGGCGAATTAAACGCTTAGCCACATCTTCCAAAACTCCAACAACCTCAAATGCACCTACTTAGGGCAGCATAATAGGTCTTGTGCACCATTCTTTTACACATCAACCATCCAACAAAAACATAAGCAATTGATTTGAATAGTTTTTAGATATGGTCTAATTCCTGCTTAGTCATTTTAAAGCCCGATGAAAAATAAACTATTGAGCTCAACACAGTAAGCAGGACAAACCATTTGCCGGATGCAGACTTTTTTAATCTTAATATTTATGAAGAAGTTTAATATGCATACAAGTTATATTACTTTCATGGCAGCTCTTCTAGTTCTACTCTTTGCCGGGATGAGCGTATTTTTTCTTCAAAATCAATTAGTCAGAAAGAAAAGTATTAATTTGCTTTATCTATTAACCGCAGGACTTGCTGTCTATTGTATTGAATCGACAAGTTACGGACAACCGCTATCACATACTATTCTATTAGTGTCGTTGCTATGCTTAGTGCCCATCGGCATTGACAACATTCTAGACCGAAATCATAAATCCAGGCATTAGGCAAAGCAAATCACCCATATAACTCACTACTTCCATCCATGTCATCGGTCTGATTATATAACAGCGGCTTTCCTTGATTCAGGATTCCTGCTGAGACAACTTTACAGACGACTATTGTATGATCTCCTGCCTCGGTGTAATGACTCACTTGACAGTCAAAATAAGCCAAGGAATCTGATAGTATGGGTGCACCAGTTATATCGGTTTGCCATTTAAACCCCGCCATTTTATCCTTAGTAGAGTGCCCAAAATGTTCAGCGATATCATTTTGACTCTGTCCCAGCACATTAATCGTACAAACCCCACCCACCTGCAATAGCTTATATGAATAATGCTCGGGATTAATACTTAACACTAATAATGGCGGCTTAAAAGAGGCTTGCATAACCCAGGCAGCAGTAAAGGCATTTTGATGAATACCGTCCGTAACACCTATGACATAAACGCCATGACTCAATTGTTTCACTAATTCATCAATGTTTTCAATCATAGTAATCACCTCATTATGTTTTAACTCGCCACTTTTATGCGCATAGATAAATCAATAGCTTTAACATTTTTAGTCAGGGCCCCGATAGAAATATAGTTAACTCCGGTTTCTGCATAGTCTCGAATATTTTCAAGGCTGATATTACCCGACGCCTCCAAATCTATAACTCCAGCATTTAAAGCAACTGCGGCTCGCAGCTTTTCAATACTAAAATTATCCAGCATTATCCGATCTGGCCTAGCTTCTAAAGCCTCTTTAAATTCAGTCATTGTTTCTACTTCAACTTCGACAGTCACTTTTGTCAATTTTCTCGCAGCTTGAACGGCTTGAGTGATTGATCCGGCAGCTATGATATGATTTTCTTTGATTAAAACACCATCATACAATCCGATACGATGGTTATAACATCCACCACAAACGACGGCATATTTTTGTGCGTTTCTTAAGCCTGGAATGGTTTTTCGGGTATCTAAAACTTTGCAACCTGTTCCAACCACGGCATCCGCATAATCCTTTGCAAGGGTTGCTGTCGATGATAATAATTGCAATAAGTTAAGTGCTGTTCGCTCACCTGTCAATAAAGCACGTGCAGATCCAATCACACTGCATAATAAAGTATCTTTTTTAACTGCAGCCCCCTCAATGACTAACCAATTGATTGTAACTTCAGCATCAAGCTCTTCCAGAACCGAATTAAACCATGCTTGACCGCACATTACCATATCTTCTCGAGTAATCACCTCAGCCTTGGCCTGGGCCGTTTCAGGAATAATGGCAGCGGTGATATCTCCACTACCGATATCTTCTTTAAGAAAAGTTTTTATATCTTGTCTGGTTAACGGGGCTGTCATAAATGTACCGAGTAACGAATTAATTGAGGGTTTTTGTTCAGCATTCCAAAAATCCAATACAATAACTCAATTATGCTAAGCAATCGACAAAGATTAGCTCTTTTTATAAAAAAGTGGGTGATAGCACCCGATTTACCACGTATACTTAGCATCAATTAACTTATTTAATCATTTATAACAGACAAATAAACACTGCATTTGTTGATCGGGTAACCGGATCATTCTTGGGATAGTTAAATAAAGATTTAATAAGGTAGGTAATGAAATTTTCTCTTTCAAACGTTGATCCTCTAATAACAATTTCTACTGCAGAAATGCTTAAAATCAGCCAAGAGATCACTCGCGAGTTTGCACCTTCGTTATCACCTGCTCAAACCAATAACATTGTGTATACCGAGAATTTCTCACCCCAGGAAATGCTTCATATTAGCGAAACCATTAGTCTTGACTTCGCCCCTAAAATTTCAAATAACGCGAATCAATTAATGTTGTTACCCGTTGACCCTAATAATATTTATGCTTACTGGAATCTAAACAAGGACGACAGCTATCATATGGCAAAAAATGATCCCATCCATCAACATCTTACTTTAAGAATTTATTCCACATCCCCATCAGACACTAAACAATATAAGACAGCCGATTGGCATGACATTATTGTTGATAACTCAAAGTCTAAACAATACATCCCTTTGCCCGTAAGCTATCAGCAAAACTCATGTTATGCTTCATTAGGGAAACATGAAGAAAATAATAACCTCATCCCTCTCGCTAGCTCCGATATAGTTGCATTTCCTTTTGGAAAATCGGCCCAGCATGACGAACAAGAAGATACGACACTGCTTTTTTCTAACAATGGTTTCGTTAAGAATCATCAGGAAAAGGTCAATTTATTGAATAAAAGCAGCTCTGGGCAACGCATTAATTAATCATTTATGAAAACAGGATTTCTTGGTCTGGTTCTACATGCTCATCTACCCTATGTCCGACATCCAGAGCATGAAAGTTTTTTTGAGGAGAATTGGCTATTTGAAGCGATAACGGAATGCTACATTCCTTTAATTGGCGCTCTGGATCGTATACAGAAGGATAACATAACTTATCGCCTTACCTTGTCATTATCACCCACACTGATAACAATGCTAAGGGATGATTTATTAAAAACCCGCTATCTAAAATACCTGTATAAATTAATAGAACTGGCCGAGAAAGAAACGCTACGTACCCAAAACGAAGCTGAGCTTCAAAAACTGTCCCAGTTTTACTTGGCATTCTTTCAAAACACCCTGGACGTCTATCAAAATCAGTATAGTGGCGATATAGTCAATGCTTTCAAAAAACACTATGAACTAGGCACGCTTGAGCTAATAACCTGTGCCGCCACGCACGGATTTTTACCCTTACTAAGCATCAGCGAAACTGCCGTCCGTAATCAGATCAACCTCGGTGTAAACACGTTCAAAAGCCATTTAGGTCAAGCTCCAAAGGGCATTTGGCTACCTGAATGTGCTTATTATCCAGGCGTAGAACATTTATTAGCTGAAACCGGACTTAAATACTTTTTTGTCGATAGTCATGGCATTATGGACGCCACTCAGCCCCCTCACAATGGTGTTTATGCGCCTTTAGATTGCGGAAATGGCGTCATGGCTTTCGGACGTGACCCTGAATCATCCCGACAAGTCTGGAGTTCTCACGAAGGCTACCCAGGTGACTATAATTATCGGGAATACTATAAAGATATCGGCTTTGATCTCGATTTTGATTATATTGCTCCTTATATTCTCGATGGTGAAATACGTATTAATACCGGCATTAAATATTATCGTGTTACCGGAAAAGATTTACCAAAAGAACTCTATAACCCTGAAAACGCCTTAGCAAAAGCTCATCAACATGCGCAGGATTTTATTTCTAAACGGCAAGCTCAAATTGAATCTCTCTCTCAGTCAATGGATAGACCTCCTTTTATTATTGCCCCATATGATGCCGAACTATTCGGACACTGGTGGTTCGAAGGCCCACATTGGCTGGAACAGGTTTTAAGACTGGCGAATTTATCCAGTAACTCAGTACAAACACTCAGTTGCAGTGATTATTTATCGCAACAAACAAATCATCAGATCGCTACTCCCTCTGCATCAACCTGGGGTGATCAAGGTTATTTCAGCTACTGGATTAATGAAACTAACGACTGGATCTACCCTTTTTTACATCAGGCCGAAACAGATATGGAAAAACTGGCAAAGGATCTGCATCGCTTAACATTAACACCTTTACAAATTCGTGCTTCAAATCAAGCGGCAAGATCCCTTTTATTAGCCCAGGCTTCCGACTGGCCTTTTATTATGAAATCAGGCACAACGACTGAATATGCAAATAAACGCATCACCGATCACCTTGCCCGTTTTAATTACTTATATGACAGTATCCGTAAAAATCGAATCAATGAACGTTATTTAACGGCACTAGAAATGATGGACAATATTTTTCCAGATATTGATTTTAGAGATTACAATCCAAATAAATACCATGGCTGAACTGACTAGCAAAGAGCTTGAAGCATTGTCCTTAAATTACCAGGAACTGGTAGCTTCCCCACAAACACTTATGTTGTCCACAGCCTCACTAGATGGCATGCCTGACATTAGTTATACGCCGTTTGTTAGAAGCCCAGATGGGGCTTTCTATATCTTCGTCAGTAAATTAACCAACCATACTGTTAACTTACTCAACAACCCTCGGGCATCGTTGCTGTTTATAAAACCCGAAGCGGAATCACCTAATCTGTTTGCCCGAGAACGCGCGATATTAAATTGTCATGCTCGCAAAATCGAACGCGCAGAGAGTCTTTATAATGAGCAGTTAACCGCACTGCAAGATAAATTCGGAAATGTAGTCGGTTTATTACGCACTTTACCTGATTTCCATTTATTTGCATTACAGCCAACTGGTGGTCGTTACGTCGTAGGATTTGGCCGTGCCTTCACTATCGATACCACTAATAATTCATTGAAACCCATTTAGTTGATCTCAACACCAGCGACATATTAATTTTTAAAACCTCATGCATAATCAAATAACGCCACTTTCAATCACCGGCAAAACCCAATATTGAATACCTGCACCTGAAAACTCTTCACGCAATTGCGCTAATAACTCCGGTAAAGCGTCTACTGATACGTACAACTGAAAACGAATACGCTTTTGTCTTCCCGTCACTTGCTCCGCAAGTGAGAGTCCCTTATTAGCATGATGATGTGCATTGACTGCAAAGCTACTAAAACCATATTCAGTTTCTAATAACAACAAGCTATCGACCATCATTTCTTCAAGACTGGGTGGAATATTGATTGTTACCAGATACACCTGATTAGTCATTGCTCAATCTCCTTGGGCACACCAAATAACTTAAATAAAATTGGCAATAAAAATAATGTTAAAAAGGTCGAAGAGACTAGCCCACCAATCACAACAACCGCTAATGGACGTTGAATTTCTGACCCTGGCCCTGTTGCAAATAACAAGGGAATCAAACCAAAGGCGGCAATACTGGCTGTCATCAACACAGGTCTTAAACGCCTTGAAGATCCAAGCGTCACCACATTTTCCAGTGCCATGCCGGTTGCTATAAGCTGATTAAAATAACTAACCATTACGACGCCATTTAAAACTGCGATACCCAATAATGCGATAAAACCCACGGAAGCAGGTACTGACAAATATTCTCCAGACAACCATAAAGCGAAGACTCCTCCGATCATTGCCAAGGGAATATTGGATAAAACTAATATCGCCTGCCGTACAGACCCGAACGTTGAAAATAATAATAGAAAGATCAAACCCAAGGAAATCGGCACCACCAAGGACAAGGTTGCAGCAGCCCGTTGCTGATTTTCAAACTGCCCACCAAATTCAACAGTATAACCAATTGGCAGCTTCACTTTATCAGCAACAGCCTGACGAGCCTCATCGACAAAACCCACTAAATCACGGTCCTCTACGTTACTGCGGATAACGACAAAGCGTTGACCACGCTCTCTACCCACTGAAACCACACCTTCAACTTTTTTTATTTCAGCAATTTCAGTGACCGGTACATGCCGACCATTTGGAAGCGTAATCTGGAGACTTTCAAAATTAGCTGTATTACTCGATCCACGTAATATAAGAGGCGTACGCTTCACGCCTTCTTGAACAATACCTAAATTTAAACCTTCAATCTGTGCCCGTAATAAAGTTTCAATACTGTCACTATCCAACCCCAAACGCCCTGCGGCTAATTTATCAATGGTCAGTTGTAAAAACTGCATGCCATTATTCTGCTTGGAAAATACATCTGTTGAACCTTTAATATGTTTTAAAATCTCCGCAATTTCATTCGCCTTTTCATTTAAAATAGCTAGATCAGTACCAAATAACTTAACAGCTACGTCCCCTCGTGTTCCCGTTAACATTTCCGAAACCCGCATCTCAATAGGCTGAGTGAAGCCAAAAGCAATACCAGGTGTTTCAGCCATCACTTTACGAATATCTTCAATCAGCGCTTCCTTATTATTCATGCGCCATTGCTCTTTAGGCTTAAGTAAGAGAAAGGTATCGGTTTCGTTTAACCCCATTGGATCAAGACCCAACTCGTCAGATCCCACGCGAGAAACCACCGTCTTAATTTCAGGAATATGCTTGAGCAGATTTTTTTGAACTTGTCCATCCAAAGCAACCGATTGCTCTAAAGTGATGGACGGCAACTTTTCTAATTGCACAATAATGTCACCCTCATCCATCGTAGGCATAAAAGTACTACCAATCCGGTTAAAAACAACAAGAGTAATAACCAGCAAAATACCCGCAGTAATAAAGACCTTTTTGCTATTCCCCAAACACCACAACAAAGTGGGCTGATAGGCTTTTTGTAACTGCCGGGGCAACCAGGGTTCTTCATGAGAAACATGTTTTAACAAATATGAAGCAATCACTGGAATAACAGTCAAAGACAAGATCAATGAGCCACTGAGTGCAAAAACAATCGTCAAAGCAACCGGCGTAAATAGCTTGCCTTCTAAACCTTGTAAAGTCAGTAAGGGTAAAAATACAATAATAATAATTAGAATACCTGAAGCCACTGGGCCAGCGACCTCACGGGTAGCACGATAAATGACATGCAACCGGGGTAAACGTCTCGCTTTCTCAACATGGGCCAAATGGGTAATCAGATTTTCAACTACCACAACCGCCGCATCAACCAGCATACCAATAGCTATCGCTAAGCCCCCTAAACTCATCAGATTAGCCGACATCCCCATTGCGTGCATCAATATAAAGGTAAATAAAGCCGCTAAGGGTAAAGCCAACGCGACCACCAAAGCGGCCCGTAAATTACCTAAAAATAAAATCAGTAAGACAACAACTAATGCAATGGCTTCCAGTAAGGCATGTAAAACGGTGTTAACCGCCTTATCGACAAGATTCCCTCGATTATAAAAGACCTTAGCTTCAACGCCTGGTGGAAAGCCTGAACTGATTTGAGCTAATTTTTTCTCAATACCTAAAATAGTTTGCCTGGCATTAGCCCCCCTTAAACCGAGCACCAAGCCATTAACTGCTTCACCCCCACCATTTTTACTAACTGCACCATAACGCGTTACAGCACCAATTTTTACCGTTGAAACATCGCCTACAGTAATAGGAATTCCATTCTTATAATCAACAACAAGGCTACTGAGATCTTCCAATGTTTTAATTCGACCTTCAGCCCTAACAATTAAGGCTTCTTCACCTTCATTCATCCGACCCGCGCCATCATTACTGTTGTTTCTTTCTAGCGTAGTCATCAATTTTTCAATACTGATGCCTCTAGCTGATAATCGGGTATTGTCCGGCACGACCTCAAAACTTCTAACCAGACCACCTAAAGAATTAACATCAGCAACCCCAGGAACGGTTCGAAGTGCGGGGCGAATAACCCAATCCAGTAAATCACGCCGCTCCATTAAACTTAAATCGCCACCTTCAACGGTGAACATAAACATTTCACCTAAAGGAGTTGTCATCGGGGCGATGCCACCTTCAACACCTTTTGGTAAATTACTCCACATCGCATTTAAACGCTCGGCAACCTGCTGTCTTGCCCAATAGATATCGGTACCTTCAGTAAAATCAACAGTAATATCAGTTAGGGCATATTTGGCTATCGAACGCAGCATAGCTTGATGGGGAATACCTAATAACTCGACCTCTATACGTGCTGTAATCCTGGCTTCCACTTCTTCGGGTGTCATACCCGGCGCTTTAACAATAATTTTTACCTGTGTGGGCGAGACTTCAGGAAAAGCGTCAATTGGAATATTTTTAAAGGCTAAATACCCACCTCCCGATAAAAGTAGCACGACTATCATCATGAGTAGCCGCTGACTTAATGCGAAGCGAATGACGCTACCCATTATTCAGGACTCCCTAAGCCTAACCATTGGGCTTTCAGTGCAACAGCCCCTTTAATAGCAATAGCCTCATTACCAACAAAATTACCCTTTACAATAGATTCATCGGTTTGTTGCCCAATAACTTTTATAGGACTTACTTTAAATCCTTCTTTATTACGCACAAAAATAAAGGCGTTGCCTTCATGCTGAGCAATAGCCGTATTAGGCACTTTAAACGCCTGGGTTTCAATGCGCTCAATAATTTGAGTATTGATAGTCTGACCTGTTCGAACGGTAGATTGCTTACCGATTATCTTGGCCCTAACCTGTACGGTTTGATTCTCTGGATTAACACTTTGCCCTATTTGCTTTATTTCTGCACTAATCGGAGTATTATCAATCAAGACTTGATCGCCTACTGTTATTCTACCCAAACGTTCATGGGGAACATCAATCTCTACCCAAAGCTCATCCAGATTGGCCACCCTGTAGATAGGCGCCAATATGTCAACCCGCTCACCCACGACACCTGAACGTTCTATTACCACACCCGAAATGGGTGCGTGTAAACTTAGCTGACTGGTTAACTGGCGCGTTTTACTCAAATGATCAATTTCACTGGCCGTCATTCCAGAAATTTCAAGCAGTTGCTTTAACTCATTCGCTTCATAAACAAAGGCATTATATTGGCTGCTTGTTTCCTGCCAGCGCCGCTCAGCGATCACACCTTCATCCCAAAGTTTTTTATCGCGTTGATAAGAAAGCAAATTTAATTGCAGATCAGTTAGCGCCTTAAGATAAAGGCGCTGCATTGATAATAAACTGGGGCTGTTTAATTGTGCCAGCACTTGCCCTTTTTTTACATTATCACCCACCGCAGCATTTAGCTTAGTAATTAGACCAGCTTGAGATGCACTCATCAGGTATTCATAAGCGGCCGGAATCACAACCTTTGCGGGGGCATTTAACACAGGAAGCTGTTTGGCGACCACAAGCTTACCCAGTGTTATCGCCAAACTATTGATATGCTCTTCTGATAACTGAATAGTATCTTCAGCATAACTATTAGAACCAAAAAAAACAGAAAGTACGATGACTTTTAAGAACAGTAAAAATTTATGGGATCTCATGGCATAACTCCTACTGCCTGATTATAAAGGGCTTCGTCTCTCTGAAGCATCACTGCACGCTCTTTCGCATTCAAAATGGCCTGTTCTGTCCTGGATTGAATTTTTAACAAATCCATCAAGCCCACCTCACCGACAGAAAAAGCTAATTGAGTCATTTTTAGTAATTCTTCAGAAACCTTTTTCTGCTCGTTGGCATTATCCAGCTCAACTTTATTTATTTCCAGATTATGCTCTGCCTCATGATGAGCCTGTTCTAAATCACGATAGAGTTGTTCCCGTTCAGCAATTAACTTGTTTAACTCCACATTAATAGCTGCAATGTGAGGTTGCGTATGCGCACTTCCACCAAAAGGGATATTAACGCCAACATTAAAAAATTCGGCTTTATTACTGCGATAATCAGTACCCTCATCACTCAATATTCCGGCTATAACATTAGTTTGACCCGATCCAATCGCTTTAACAGCGTTAATCTCTGCCTGCTTACGATCAATCTGACTATTAATGGCAATTAACGCAGGGTGGGTTTGTCCAATTTCTTTTAACGGAACCAGATTTTCTTCAAAGTTACTGGGCATTTTTGTTGTTTGAGTTATCGAACTATAGCGCTTTCGGGCATGCATTAATTCAGCTTCAGCCAATGTAAACGCTGAACGCTTTTGCAAAAGCTCCGTTTGAGCCAACAACACATCAGCCCGGGGTAAATCTCCAGATTCGGCACGACGTTTGATGTTCGCTAATAATTTACCGTACACATCCAGCTCTATTTGCGTCTGTTCGTAACGAATTTTTGCCAGAGCCATTCCCCACAAAGCACCTCTCACTAAACCTGCAACACGTAATTTAACATTAGCCGCCTGTAATTGAGCACTCGTATCCGCCTGATTAGCCAGTTCATGCTGGGCATCCCGCTGACCTAAATTCCATAAGGGAACCTCTATGTTTGCGGTTCCATAATTAAGCCTGAAAGTGGATATTGTCTGATAACCAAAGATAGCCTGTGAGGCTCCGGCAGTCCAACTATCACTCCGGGCAGCAAGAGCCTTTGCTTCTTCTTCTAAAGCATTAAGCCAGGAAGCGTCAGGATATTTTTCCATTGTTAAATCAATAAGTTTTGGCAAGGTCAAAGCTTTATCGATAACAACTGAATCCATATGATCGACCACAGGTTTCACATGCTCGCCAAGCACAGCGTTGCCATCAGAGTAAGCAACTTCAGGTATTAATAACAACATAGCCAATAAGAAAGTAATGCCCTTAATAGCTGGATGGGCAACACGTTTTCTGATAAAGCTCAAGAAAAACATAAAATAAGCTCAATGCGGGTTTAATCGCGATATTAATTGTAAATGCTCATAAATCAGAAATGTTTTGAAAAACCAAAGAGCTTAATAGACTGGGGGTGCACGAGGTGAATGGGGTGAATTTACTGCAGTATTTTTTACCTGCTGTAAGGGGGTAGAAAAATTAATGTCAGACCTGGTAATGCCAGATTGAAAAGAAAAAACAGATTGGTGTATACAGTTATCGTTTTCTGAATGATCCACTATTTTGGTAGAACTTCCATTAGCTCCAAGATCAACTAAAACCAGGATTCCTTCTAAATCTGCTTTGCTTGATAAAGCCTTAATTTGAGTATCATGGCTATTATGCACAATACTGTATAACTCAAGACCAGGAACATGTAAACCCTGATTAAAAAGGGGCACACTTGCATGCCCATGAACCAACGGAGCAAAAAACTGCAGTATTGTAAGAACAATAACTAAAAGTTTACGCGATATCAAAAACATGCAAAAAACGCTATATTGATTATTAGTAAATTAATGGTTGGCTATCAAAGCAAGCCGTTTATTATATGCTGAATACCCATTGAATCTGACAACTTTATATACACCTGTGGAACAAGACAAACAGGTAAGTGATTTTTTAAATTTAAAATAGTCCAAAACACAAAGTAACACTAATTAAGTCAATAGCAAACCTGGAATAGTTCAGTATGTCACATTCGGCACTATCAAACTTTATAAACGATGGCGTATGGCGAATCATTTGCCGACTGGCATTTAAACGGGTTAGAGTCATTGGTAAGGAGTTACTACCTGAACAAGGCTGCATCTTGTTCGTAGCTACGCATCGTAATGGCGCATTGGATGCCGCGCCTTATAGCATTACTGCACCGCTAGCAATAGCAATGGTTTCTGCACAGTTACAACGCTTGCCATTGGGACGGTTTTTGTTTAGAGGAATTCCTGTGGCACGAGCCAAAGATAAAGCGCGTGGTATTAAAGCCGATAACATTAGAGCTTTTGCTGATTGTGTGGCTGTACTGAAACAGGGAAAACAGTTGTTTATTTTACCAGAAGGCACGAGTACTTTAGGTCCTCAACATTTACCCTTTAAGAAGGGGGCCGCACGTATTATTAGTCGCGCTATGGCTGCGGGAGCGACTCCTTGTATTGTACCTTTAGCCGTACATTACGAAGCAGCTACTCGTTGGCAAAGTAGGGTAGAGGTGTTGATTGGTGAGCCAATAGTTCCACAAACTAGTGAAGAAGAAATGTTGCAGCAAATGATTTGCACAGGTTTAGAAAGCTTTGGCGCTAATTTTTCTGATTGGCAGACCCAGGAAGCAGCCGAAATACTGGCCTTGGTTAGCTCTCAATCCAGAGGTAACAGTTATGCTTTGGCCTTAAAGTATTTTTCACAGGCGCTTTCCGAGCAGTCCAAGAATATAGTGCAGCAACTCAAATCACTTGCTAAGCAAAATAACTGGTTTTTACATCAAGGGCTGCCATTGTTGCCTGCTAAATCTTGGGTACTATCACTTATGCATTGGTTAATGTTGGCGCCTGTCGTTTTTGGGTTTTGTGTATTGAATCTACCTGTGCTAGCCGCTGGATATAGTGCTAGTCGTGTTCTACCGGATGATAGTAATGTGATTTCCTTTTGGGGGATGGCAGTGGGATTGCCCGTAGCAGTGCTTTGGGTATTTATTTTTAATATAACGTTGTTATGGACGGCTAATCCAATCTGGCTGGGCTTATACTGGATCGTTAGTGCAATTGGCGTTGCTGGCTGGTATGATTTTGGCAGACTATCGGTTGCGCTAGGGAATGTATTTCTTCGTGCTGATTCTAAAGCGGATTTGATCAACAGCTATCAGCAATTGTTTGAGCAAATGGAGCATGATTAATTTTTTTGAGCCACTTTATACTGCATTGGATGATATAGAGCACTACCAGACTACCCGCTTAACTTTGCCATTTCGAGAAGGCTTAAGGGCGTTAGGTGAAGCATTACAGGCTAAAGGTATTATTCAGGATGCGATGGATGTATTTTTTGCCAAAGCAGAAATACTCTCAAAGACTATCCAGCGTGATGATACAGAATCTTGGCAACAGTTGGCAGAAACTATACAGCGTGAAAAACAGGCTTATATAAACCATCGCCAGTATTCACCAGAATGGGAATTGGGTAAGTCACCACTACCTCAAGCAGAGGGAGACTTTGTCGGACTGCCTGGTAGCCCAGGTATCGCCAGTGGACTGGTTTATAAGGTGTTATCTGCTGAAGATTTTGCGAAGTTTCCTGCGGGAGCGGTGTTAGTAGCCCGAACCACTAATCCGGCGTGGACACCGTTATGTTACAAAGCAGTAGCTGTAGTAACCGAAAGTGGTGGACCCTTATCACATGGCGCAGTGACTGCGCGAGAGGTTGGCCTGCCCGCTGTAATGAGCGTTAGAGGAATCTTGGATAGACTGGAAAATGGTGTAACCGTTACGGTAGATGGTACTACAGGACGAGTTTATTTGGCCTAGCTATAGAGTAATCACAATTGCATAAAATCGACAGGAAGTTAATGTATGAATTTCTAAAAAATACAGTCAGTAACTAAAAGTAAAAATCTCAGGGTAACATAATACCTACAGGATTACGTCTACAGGTTCCTGTTTTTGTCCCGACTTAAGTAGGTAACCGAATTTTGCACTTGAAGGTATTACCAGGTTCAGTTCAGTACCTCTTAAGTTTTGGACTTACATAGGAGCATTGGGTGCTTTAAGCACATTTATTTATGCCATGTTCATCATTAAGACCCTGAATATATGGAGTTGATATCCCCGGTTATGCATCATTACTGGTATCGGTTCTGTTCTTTGGTAGCTTGCAGTTAATGAGTATTGGTATGCTCGGTGAGTATATTGGCCGAATCTATATAGAAACTATAGAAACTATAGAAACTAAGGCTTCCAATTTAAGCCGGGACAAAATCAAGCACCCGTTGCTCAGTCCTGTATCATGAGTTAATGACAAAAAAAACAAAACAACACAACACTAGAAATCCGAGCAACGAGCCGTCTGATTATCACCGACCTGGCAGGTTG
>CAIPPE010000135.1 GCA_903866825.1 uncultured Methylococcaceae bacterium | reverse complement strand
GGGCTGCTTCAGTAAAGCAGTTTTTAGTTGACACCTATAAAGTAAATCCATCTCATATACAAGTTGTTGGCAAAGGAAAAAATGGTTTACTTGATCCTAATAATCCAGATAGTGAGATTAATAGACGAGTAAGGATTATTGCAAAAAAATAGTTGAAACATATTCATTCAGACATTAAATCAATCATCAATACAGGTATCGTTTTTTTATCATGACAACTGATAATTGGTTTAATGCTTTTAGCTTTTAATAAATGGATTGGTATTAGATGGTTGACAAATTAGATTCAAATTTAGATGATGATGTAACTCGCATTAAAACAGTAAATCTGGATAGCGTTTCTTCAGTAAAATCTAATAACTCTCCTGACACTTCTTCATCTACACAATCTCTAGAAGACATTCTAAAGCCAGAAACTACGGGTAACACAGGAAGTACTTTTGTCTCGTATAACAAGGCCTACCAAGGTGAAAGCCAACTAGAGTTAGGTAATATAATAAAAAATACCTATGAGTTAGTTGCTATTCTGGGTGAAGGCGGCATGGGTACAGTTTACAAAGCTATAAATAAAGTATGGGAAGAAGTAGAAGCCCGTGACCCCTATGTTGCTATCAAGGTATTGAAACCGGAACTGTCAGAAAACAAGGAGTTAGTCAGGTCACTGTATAGTGACTTTGACAGGACAAAAATGCTTGCTAATTGCCCGAATATCATCAAAGTTTATGGTTTCGATCGAGATGGGCCTCATGTTTATATGACCATGGAATATCTTACGGGTCAAACGTTGGGCGACTATCTTGAACGGCAGCCAATGAGTCTAACTCAAGCTTGGCCAATTATAGAAGGAATTGGAAACGCGCTTGATTATGCACATAAGAATAATATTGTTCACCGGGATATTAAGCCCGGCAATATCATCATTACCAAAGAAGGTGTCATTAAAGTATTAGATTTTGGCATAGCGTCTAAAATTAACGAAAACGAAGGGGATGAGACAAAATTTGGTGGTCATGAGTTGGGCGCATTTACAACTGCCTATGCTTCACCAGAAATGCAAAGAGATTTCCCGCCTGATGCTCGCGATGACATTTATGCTTTTGCCTGTGTAATATACGAAATCTTAACTGGCAAACAATTTTATAAGCAAAAAACGCATAAGGCGGCTCCAATACAAGGATTAAATAGTCGTCAAATGGAGGCTTTAAACAGAGGACTTGCCTTCGAAAGAGATCTGCGTGTTGCCAGCATTCCGGAGTTGCTTCTTAAGCTAAAGCCAATCAAAACACCTTGGGTTAAGTACATTAGTATAGCTGTGGTTGTATTAAGTGTGTCGGCGGCAGTTATAGTGGGCATTCAAAAAACTTTAAATCAATCTGAAGCTGTAGTTTCTTCTGTCTCCCAAAAGACAAGCACACCTTTAACTCCTGCTGCGCCACCAATAATTCCTACCCAGGAGCAGACACCTAAAGAAGCCGTTTTATCTATTGCGCCTCAGAAAGTTGATTCAGCTCCTATATCTGACTCTACCCAGCCAGTTCAAAAGCCAATTTTGAATGAGAAGGTTGAGGCGGAACTAAATTATTATGCAACGAGTAAAGACGGTCTGATTTATATACATACATCGCAAGCTGATTATAAAAATGGCGAACCCTTCAGTGTCAGTTTTACCTTGCAACAACCCATGTATGTCAGAGTTATTGACCGAGATGCTAAGGGAGTACTTACTACTTTGCGACCAAATCCTCGGCAATTAGACAAAATTATTCCCGCTAATCGAGAGCAGTCATTTCCACCCAAAGGAGTTAATGTACCCGTCAATGGGCTATCTGGAAAATGTACAGTTACGATTATTGCTAGTACTGAACCGTTTGCGAGTGATAGTAAATTGCTTAATGACGACGGTAGCATTGTTGATGCAGTAAAATATGGCTCATATTCTTGGGCGCAGGTTCGTTACAACTTAAGATAATGGCGAAATAGTGAGAATCTATAAATATAAACATAGGTTTACTTTTGTTTTTAGGCAAGATGCCTTTATTAATTAACC
Source organism: uncultured Methylococcaceae bacterium (assembly GCA_903866825.1). GTDB lineage: Bacteria > Pseudomonadota > Gammaproteobacteria > Methylococcales > Methylomonadaceae > Methylobacter_C. The sequence continues at coordinate 1,180 of CAIPPE010000135.1, read as the reverse complement.
GCCGTTAAAATAGAACTTAGGACACCTTTAATGAATAACGCATTATTGCCATTTATACAAAAAAGCCTGGTACTAGCTATATCGGCCGCTCTAGCTACTACTGCATCATCTGTTGCTAGTGCTAATCCGCCAGCAGCTACAACCATTACACTAGATGGGCATACTGGAAGTTCTGGTGTAACAACTCTTTCGCCTTTAATACCAGGCTCAACAACTTATACAATTGATGGCTCCTCTGTTGGTACTGTTGTTAGTAATGGTACCGGACACAACCTCTTCTTTAGTTTCAGTCAGTTCGATTTAGTAAATAAAGCAGACATTGCATCATTTACTTGTTCTGGTAGTTGTGGAGTTGGATTAAGTACTGCCGCACCAGGAACCATAACTAATATAATTAGTGGTGTTAATGGGCCGTCTGGAGCATCTTATATCTACGGCACTCTACAAGCCTCCGGCTTTACTGCTAAACCAGATTTTTGGTTTTTCAACCCAAGTGGTGTTATATTCGGACCTAATACCTCAATTAATGTTCCAGCGGCATTTCATATTAGTACGGCTGCTAGTCTAATAAATAATATTACAAATACAGCTTGGACCCCAGGAACTACCCCTACTTCTTCTGACTTAGGCGTTGCGGCACCAAACTTATTTGGTTTTTCAGGTAGTACTAGCGGTGATATTACAATTAGTGGGTCGAATATTATTCTTAATAACGGATCAACATTTGATTCTGGCAGAGATGTCACAATTAATAATTCTCAAATTGTACCTAATTCTGGTACGTTACAGATTACAGCTCAAGGAAGTATTAGTGTAGATTCTACGCCAGCTCCATCACCAGCAGTATCCTCTACTTTAACAGCAAATTTGAACGCTGGAACTACATTAACAAACAATGGCACGATCATTGGAGATGCCACAGCCAATGGTGATAACACAGCCCTCCGTTTGGACAACTTCGGTACGATCACGGGCAGTGCAACTGCGACCAACGGCACGCTCATCAACGAAGCCCTAGCCTCAATCGGTAGTAACTCAACTAACAAAGCCACCGCAGGAACGACCTTAACAAACAATGGCACGATCACCGGAGATGCCACAGCCAATGGTGATAACACGGTTACACCCAGGTTAAACAATACCGGCACCATAACCGGCAATGCAACATCAAGCTTAGGCG
>CAIPPE010000134.1 GCA_903866825.1 uncultured Methylococcaceae bacterium | reverse complement strand
CCAAAAGGTGTTGGGCCTGATTTACCAGAATTTGATTATCCATTTCCGAGAACCATTAAATGACGAGTTATTAAGAGAGTTTAATAAATGTAGCAAGGAGGTTGTTACTGTTACTCTAGTAACAATCTTGTACCCTGAATTGCAATAATTTGTCTCAGTATAGCCATTCAAACTTAATGATAGATGAACCAGTAATACTAATAAAGTTTAGACACTCGAAATACTATTAACCAACACTTATTAGGAGATGTTTTTCGGCGGCTAAGCGATCGACCCCTTCCAAATTATTTCAAGTTCGAATGAAATTGATTTCACAAGAAATACTTTTTCGAAGTTACCGCTTTTTCTTGGATCTATTTCCTCACGAGAGTATGCTTGGGGCAGCTCGGGTTGCAAACTCCACAAAATAGGAGCACTTAGGGCAAATACAGCCGCATCGCCAGTCGCTCCTTCGAGTGCAAAAAACGTGGCAACATAAGGCGACTTTGTGAAATCAAGCAGGCGGGTTGGAGCGCCATGGTGTTGCATCAATGCGAGGCAACGTAAATCATCTTCTAATACGCGCGAGTCGCTGACATAGTTATGGGCCTTTCTGCGGAAAACGCGAATGGCCCGCTCTTCTCGCTGTTGCCATTAAGTCTTGTCTGGAACGAAATCGCGTAAAGGTCTGGATAAAGAGCTGTAAAGACTCCATCCAGCTTCTCGCTAACCGCGAAATGCCCAGCCATCAAGAAACGCCGTTACATCGAGGAACTCTCGTCACAACTTTTGATTTTTTGCGTTTCCATGGTGATTATGTGACCTATAAATGATTAGATGAGCATATTCTCAAGCATAATTTTTACGCACTAATTACGATAGTGTTAATTTTTTTGGCTTGCTTGTATGACGGAAACTTTCGTACTCTCTCATTGCTTATTCTTCCTACTTTAGGCCAAGTTCCAAGGAATCTTTGATACTACTTTATTACACCACATTTTCTCGGATCAAGACCATGCACCTGAAGCTCAATAAAATTCTTGCCACTATTTAGAGTAGCAATTGTTCCGAACAACGTAAGCGCAAATAGAGCGCGTACTTCTCCTACCCAGAAAAATGGGTGTTTTTAATATTCCAGGGTAACAAGGCTTCAAGCTTTTCTACCATATCAGCATAAGGCAATGCCTTGAGCACTTGAGTTAAATAGCTATAGGGTTCCAAACCATTGGCTTTAGCTGTTTCGATTAAACTGTAATGAATCGCGCTGGCTTGTGCACCTTTGGTAGTATCAGAGAATAGCCAGGCCTTTCGACCGATGACAAAGGGACGAATAGCGTTTTCAGCCAGCACATTGCTAATAGAAAGGTCACCATTCGAACAATAGATTCATACCTCATTGTAACTGGCATAGCCATCGGTTTGCAGATAACCATGAAAGCCATCAAGCTGGCACAAGGGTACTTCCTCACCACGGGACGGATCGTATTCAAATAAAAAGGAATTATTGTCAGTTACAAGTCCTTACATTTGCAAGTTTAAACTTTGATGAAAACGCCATCTAAATCAATCTGTGACAAAATTTAAAGTAATTTCAGTCAATCCCTATCAAGATCATAAAAAAGATCTTGGTTAGAATGGCTTTAATGGTTGTAGAATGTTAAAGATAATGACAACAATAAACCTACCTTTAATGACAACAAACACTTCTTCTGTAAACCTGCATTCAGTTTCTGAGTCCATCAAACGCTTTTTACCCAACTCCCAAGCGGTTGCACTAGCAATTATTTTGCTTGCCAGTTATATACTCATTTATTCATTATCCAATATATTGATGCCGGTATTTGCTTCAGTCGTCTTTGCATATTTGCTGGAGGGATTGGTTGGAAAGGCCGAGAAAATGGGCTTACCTCGTTTGCCTGCTGTCTATTTAGTTTTTTCCGGATTTATGACATGTCTGGGGTTTTTATTGTTTTATCTGATGCCACTGGTTTCCCAACAGGCCATTGAACTGATTCAGCATATTCCCGATATTCTTAACCGAGCCCAGACCGGCATCCTGCGCCTACCTGAAATGTATCCAAAATTAATTTCCGAGAACAAAGTACAGCAAATGATGCTTGCGGTACAAAAAGAATTATTATCGTATGGACAAAGTGTTTTATCTCTTTCAGCTGCCTCGGTCGTCGGTATAGTCAGCGCCTTGGTTTATCTATTTTTAGTCCCAATGATGGTCTTTTTCTTTTTAAAGGACAAAGCAACGCTCATAAACTGGTTTTTACAGTTTATGCCAAAAGATAGAAATTTATCGGTCAGAGTCTGGAAAGAAGTCGATATACAACTAGGCAATTATGTGCGAGGTAAACTATCCGAAGTCTTGATTTTATGGTTTGTTAGTTATATCACTTTCACAACCATGGATCTTAATTACGCTATGTTATTAGCGGTATTAATGGGTGTACAAGTTATTATTCCATACATTGGCGCAACCTTGGTTACTTTTCCAGTGCTGGGTGTAGCCTATTTTGAATGGGGTTTAACAGGTGATGAGTTTATGTATATTATTATCGCCTATTCAATCATTCAAGCCTTGGATGGCGTGGTTCTAGTTCCCGTTCTGTTTTCAGAAGCCGTTAATTTACATGCAATAGCTATCATTGTTGCCATCCTTTTTTTCGGAGGCTTGTGGGGGTTCTGGGGAGTATTTTTCGCAATACCTCTGGCTACTGTCGTAAAAGCCGTTTTAACCGCGTGGCCAAGAATCGGCGATACCACCATAGAAGCTCAATTATAAAAGCCCCCCCAAGCGTAGTTTACTGAGTACTCACTTCCCACCCGCCGCCTAAAGCTTTATAAACAACTGCCAAAGCCGTTGCAGTCGAGGTTTCGCTTTGCGCTAATTTATCCTGATCTTCCAATAATCGCAGTTCAGTATCTAATACAGTCAAAAAATCACTGACTCCTTCGTTAAAGCGTAATTGTGCCAACTCCTCCGCCCTGACACTGGCCTGAGCAGCCGAAAAAAGCAGGGCTTGTCTTGCACGTTCACGATTATAATTTTCCAGGGCATTTTCAGTTTCTTCCAGGGCATTAAGCACGGTTTGTTGATATTGAGCTAAACTTGATTCTGCATTGGCATTCGCGGCTTTAATCCGCGCATAAACATGTCCTAAATCCAGGGCAGCCCAACTGATTCTTGGACCCAGTGAGTAAGAGTCAGACCCTTTAGCGCCAACTGCAGACAACATACTAGCTTCAAGCGCAATCGTGCCTACAAAGGTAACTCGCGGAAAAAGATCGGCTGTTGCAACCCCGATACTGGCGGTCGCTGCAGCCAATGATCTTTCAGCGATCCTTATATCAGGTCGACGGCGTAACAACTCGGCTGGATTTCCAATCTGAATGGTTTCAGGAATCCTGGGTAAAGGTGCAGCTTGAGACAAGGTTTTTGTCAAGGCGTCGGGCAATTGACCGGTTAATACACTGAGTCGATGTATCGCTCTATAAATCCCTGCTTCCAAAGGTGGGATAATGGCACGGGTAGAATCCAATTGTGCAGACGCTCTTGACGTATCCAATTCTGTTCCGCGCCCGCCCTCAAGTCTGATTCGGGTAATCTCTACCGTCTTGGTTTGATTTTCAGCATTCTTTATGGCGACGGCTAACTGATTTTGTAAGCCCCGTAGCTCAAAATAATTTCTGGCCACCTCTGCAATTAAACTGACACTTAAGTCCCGTAATGTGGCTTCTTGAATCTCTACTTCATCATTACTCGCTTCAACACTGCGTCTGACGCGACCAAATAAATCTAATTCCCACTGTGCATCAAAACCGACATTGTAAAGTTTTAAAGTGCGGGGTGCGTAAGAGAGATTATTTAAAGCCCCGACACTGCGTTTTTGATCGGTATAGTTAGCATGTGAACTCACAATGGGTGCCAAATTAAGTGCGGCCTGTAAATACAGGGCACGAGCTTCAAGAATGTTAGACCGCGCAGCCTGTAAACTAAAATTATGCTGTATCGTCTGCTCAACGAGCGAATTTAGCTGTTTATCTTTAAATAACGTCCACCAATTGACTTCTACGCCGTGTGCTGAAAACTCAGGGCTATCCGCTCTGGCAAACGCTTTGGGTGTTTCGGAGCTGGGTAGTTTATAGTCTGGACCCACGGCACATCCGTTTAATAATACAACACTCAAAACAGCCGTCATTAATGTTGGTTTTATACGCTGTAAGCTCATAGCTCTATTCCTGAGTGTGAGGGCTTATTTTCAGTTGTGTGCTTTGCTGGCTTTATACGTTGTGCTAAGGCTTGCACAGCGACAAAAAAAACAGGGGTTAAGAGTAGACCAAAGAAGGTTACGCCTATCATGCCACTAAACACAGCAGTCCCCAATAATCTTCGGGATTCAGCCCCGGCTCCTGTAGCAACCACTAAGGGAAATACGCCCATGATAAACGCAAAGGAGGTCATTAAAATAGGGCGTAGACGAATCCGTGACGCTTCTTTTGCAGCTTCATAAGCACTCAGGCCATTTTCTTGTCGCCGCTTGGCAAATTCCACTATCAAAATAGCGTTCTTACTGGCTAAACCAACCAAGACAATAAAACCAATCTGGGTAAAGATATTATTATCCATGTGCATTAACCAGACCCCCGTCATTGACGATAATATACACATGGGCACAATCAGAATAACGGCAAAGGGTAAGGACCAGCTTTCATATTGTGCAGCCAATGCTAAAAATACAAAAATAACACTTAAAGGAAACACCAATAAGGCCACATTGCCTGCCAGCACTTGTTGCAAACTCAATTCTGTCCATTCAAAATCAAAGCCCGGCGGGAGTTCTTTCGCCATTAATGCGTTCATGGTATCAATCGCTTGACTGGTACTGACGCCGGGTAAGGTGCCGCCATTAATTTCTGCCGCTGGATACATGTTATAGCGAGTGATTTTATCGGGGCCATTAATTTCTTTGATATCAATCAATGAACCTAAGGGCACCATGCCGCCTTGTAAATTACGGGTCTTTAATTTAACAATATCTTCAGGTTTCATTCTAAACTCTGAATCTGCCTGTGCCATAACCTGATAGGTACGACCAAAGAGGTTAAAATCATTGACATACAATGAGCCTAAATAAATTTGCAAGGTATCAAACACATCTTTTAACAGCACGTCCATAGATTTGACCCGGGTACGATCAACATCTAAAAATAATTGCGGAACACTGGTTCTAAAGGTAGTAAACAAACCGACTAAGCCCGGTTGTTTATTGCCCTGATCAATTAAGTCTGCATTAACCTGTCTTAAGGCATCAATACCGGCGCTAGCTCTATCTTGAATCTGTAGTTTAAAACCACCGACTGAGCTCATACCCCTGATCGGTGGTGGTGCAAATACTTTGATGTAGGCATCATCGACTTTAGAAAGTCTTTGTTGGAGGTTTTCAATCACTCTATCCGCATAAAGTTCAGGATGTCCCGCTCGTTGATCAAAATCTTTTAAGGTAGCAAATAGCGTGGCGACGTTAGATTGACTGGCACCACTTAAAATTGAAAATCCAGCATAGGCATTAACATGATTAACCCCCTCTGTTTCTAAAATAATTTGCGTTGCCTGCTTAACAACGGCCTGTGAACGAGCTAATGAAGCTGCATCTGGCAATTGGGCATAAAGAATGAGATAGCCTTGATCTTGTTGAGGGATAAAACCGGTAGGTACTTTTTCAAACGCTAAAAAGTTGAGACCACACAAGCCTGCATAGACGACTAACACAACCGAAGTCATCCTAATCAAGCGACCAACCAATCCCGAATAGGATTTACCAAAACGCTCAAAGAAGTGATTAAAGCCAGTAAAAAACCAGCCGAATAATTTATCAATGATAAGGGTCAGTTTATCTTTATCACCGTGCGCACGATCGAGTAATAAGGTACATAAAGCAGGACTGAGCGTTAAAGAGTTAAAGGCTGAAATCACCGTTGATACGGCGATAGTGAGGGCAAACTGTTTGTAGAATGCCCCCGAAACCCCCGTAATAAAAGCAGTGGGTACAAATACCGCGACCAATACTAAGGCAGTGGCAATAATAGGCCCAACGACTTCAGTCATAGCGAGACGGGTAGCGTCTCTGGCAGAAAGCCCTTCAGCAATATGTCGTTCCACGTTTTCGACCACTACAATGGCGTCATCCACGACGATGCCAATCGCTAATACCATCCCGAATAAAGATAAGGTGTTGAGAGATAGCCCCATTGCAGACATGACCGCAAACGTACCAATTAAGGAAACGGGAACGGCCAATAAAGGAATAATAGTCGCACGCCAGTTTTGTAGGAAAATAACCACCACAATAACGACTAATAACAAGGCTTCAAATAATGTTTTAGTGACTGCTTTAATAGATTGTTGAACGAAGACTACGGTATCGTAAATCATTTTGTAATCAAGGCCTTCGGGGAAGCGTTTTTTAAGCTTTACCATCGTTTCAACTACGGCTTTTTTAGTATCTAAAGCATTAGAACCGGGTAGCTGAAAAATAGCGAGCCCCACCGATTCCTGACCATCAAGCACCAGCCCAGAGTTATAGTCTTTGGCGCCTAACTCAATGCGGGCAACATCTTTAAGATAGGTGACCTGCCCGTCTTTGCCTTTTTTAATCACAATATCGGCAAACTGTTCAGCGTTCATTAACCGCCCTAGGGTAGTAACGGTGTACTGATAATCAACTTTCTCTTTGCTAGGTTGTTGACCTACCACACCCGCCGCTACTTGAACATTTTGATCTCTAATGGCACTGACTACATCGCCTGCCGTTAAATTACGAGCTGCAATTTGTTCAGGATTTAACCAGAGACGCATACTGTAATCGCGGGCACCAAAGATCACAATGTCGCCCACACCCGGTAAACGCGCCAGCGTGTCTTTGATTTGCAATAGCGCATAATTGCTAAGATAAACACTGTCATAACGTTGATCTGGAGATACCAGGTTAACCACTAAACTTAAATCGGGACTGCGTTTTTTAACACTGATGCCTTGCCGCCTCACTTCTTCTGGCAACCGAGGCTCTGCTAAAGCGACCCGGTTCTGAACCAAAACCTGGGCTTTATCGAGGTTTGTTCCAGGCTTAAACGCAACTGTCAGCGCCATACTGCCACTGTTGGTAGATTGAGAAGACATATACAGCATATCTTCTACGCCATTCACTTCTTGCTCAATGGGAGTCGCCACTGTTTCTGCAACGACTTTAGAGTTGGCTCCTGCATAAGTCGCACTGATAACCACCGTCGGTGGGGCTATCTCAGGATATTGCATAATGGGCAAGGTGATTAACGCAAGGCTACCCAATAAGACAATCAAAATAGACAGTACCGCCGCAAATATGGGACGATCGATGAAAAAATGTGCAAATTTATTCATTAACTACTTCTCGCCTGCTGGTTCGGTCTGTGAAATACGCTCAGGATTAACCTTAATTCCCGGCATCATCCTGGGCAGTCCTTCGATGACTATCCATTCATTCGGATCTAATCCCGTTGTAATGACACGTGATTGCCCGATATGCGCCCCGAGGACCACTGTACGATATTCAACTTTTTGTTCCTGATTAACAACCCACAAAAAATGCTGAGCCTGATCAGTCGCGATAGCTTTATCAGGAACTAGAATGGCCTGATAAGGCGCTGAAGCACGAACCCGCATCCGGGCAAAATACCCTGGACTTAGGACATCATCTGAATTTGAAAATACGCCGCGTATAGAGACTGAACCTGTCGCTGTATCAGCACGTGGTGAAATATAATCAAGATGGCCTGGATGAGGGAAATTAGCTTCATCGGAAACGGCTAATTCCGCTGGAGTTTGATCTGTTCCTTTGACCTTATTACCTTCTTGATGTGCTTGACGCCGATACTTGAGTGCTAAATGCTCGTCTGCATCGACATAAACATAAACGGGATCAGTTGAAACAATAAAGGTCAGACGGGTTGCATCTCCGCCACCGCCACTCACCAAATTACCTTCGGTGATTAACTCCCGACCAATACGCCCATCAATCGGTGCACGTATTTTGGTATATTCTAAATTTAATTTAGCGGTGTTAACATTCGCTTCAGCCGATTGCACTGCCGCGATAGTTTCCCGAGAACCTTTACTGCGTGCATCGTGCTCTTCTTCAGAGATGGCTTTACCACTAAACAGGCGTTCAGCACGCTCCAGATCATTTTTAGCTAATTCATGTTTAGCTTTAGCTCTTTCAAGCTCTGATACTGCATACTGCAATTGTGCGGTAAATGGCTTTGGATCAATTTCGAATAAAAGATCTCCTTTTTTAACTTTAGCACCTGCTTTAAAGTTTACTTTCTCTAAGTACCCGCTCACCCGGGCACGAATATCGACTGAGCTGACAGCTTCTATACGTCCCGTGTATTCATCCCATTCGGTAACCTCTTGCGACAAAGGTTGCGCTATTTTTACATGGGGGGGTAAAGCCGGACTATCTGAATGGCTCTGACTATCACAGCTAGTGATACCTATCGAAATGCAGATTATTAAATTGACTTGTAGTAACTTTAAAACTGAGCCATTCATTCCTTTGGTACCTTGGGTGATGTTAAATGGTAATGGATATTACCGTTTAATTTACGGTATGATCTTAATATATGTCAACTTAATTTTATGAGTACACAAATGATCAAATGTGGACGACCCCGTAAGGGCGAGGAGTCCTTGAGTCGCGATCGAATGCTTGATGCTGCCCTCAAGCTCTTTCTTGAAAATGGATTCGGAAATGTTAGCCTGGAAGCAATCGCTAGAGAAGCGCATGTTTCGATGCGCACCTTGTACAATCAATTTGAAGGTAAAGCGGGGTTGTTCGGAGCCGTTATTAAACGATACAGTGACCCCTTTGTTACCGCTTTATCAGAAGAAAGCACCCTGGATGATCATCCCGAACAGGCGCTTATTGCTTTTGCCAAGCAGTTTATTGAAGGCATTACCCGACCCGAGGTGTTACGAATCCGTGCCATCATGATGGGAGAATCCTTACGCTTTCCAGACCTTGCAACTCAATTTTATGAGCAGGGGCCTGAGCGAACTTTGCTTCATCTTGAAAACTTTTTCTCAAGACATCAACATGCCGGCAATTTTATGGGTCTGGATCCACACACACTTGCTGATCATTTTTTAAGTAGCTTACGGAATGAGCGAATTCAAAAACTTCAACTGGGTTTAGATGTCACTCCAACTGCTGATGAAATTGATAACTGGGTAAAACAAAGTACTTCTTTATTCTTACATGGCTGTTTAAATTTGAATTTCAATTCATAGAGACTCCCTGGAATCTGATAAAATAAGCCAATTATTTTTTACAGACTCTATTACACTTGAGAACAATACTTTGATTTCTACAGCAAACATTACTATGCAATTTGGGGCTAAACCCCTATTTGAAAACGTTTCAGTTAAATTTGGCGATGGCAACCGCTACGGCCTGATTGGCGCTAATGGCTGCGGTAAATCTACCTTCATGAAAATATTGAGCGGCGATTTAGAACCCTCAGCAGGTAACGTCAGCCTCAGCCCTAATGAAAGACTGGGGAATTTGCGTCAGGATCAGTTTGCTTACGAAAATTATCGGGTGCTGGATGTGGTCTTAATGGGTCATGCTGAAATGTGGGCGGCCATGTCTGAGCGTGATGCTATTTATGCCAATATGGAAGCAACCGAAGACGATTATATGCATGCCGCTGAGCTAGAATCTGTGTTTGCTGAATACGGTGGTTATACCGCTGAATCACGCGCCAGTGAACTGCTCTTAGGCTTGGATATTCCTATTGAACAACATAATGGCTTAATGAGTGCGGTGGCTCCCGGATGGAAATTAAGAGTCTTATTAGCTCAGGCCCTGTTCGCTAATCCTGACATCATGTTATTAGATGAACCGACCAACAACCTGGATATCAATACTATTCGCTGGTTAGAAGACATCCTGAATGAACGGAATTGCACGATGGTTATCATCTCGCATGACAGGCATTTTTTAAACAGTGTGTGTACGCACATGGCTGACATGGATTACGGCGAGTTGCGTGTCTATCCCGGTAATTATGATGATTATATGGTTGCAGTCACGGAAGTACGTGAACGCTTACTGGCTGGGAATGCCAAGAAAAAAGCTCAAATTGCTGAACTGCAAACGTTCGTTAGTCGATTCTCTGCTAATGCCTCTAAAGCTAAACAAGCCACTTCTCGCGCTAAGCAACTCGACAAAATTAAGCTCGATGAAGTTAAACCGTCTAGTCGGGTTAATCCTTTCTTACGTTTCGACCAAACCAAAAAGCTACACCGTTTGGCACTCGAAGTCAGTGAGTTAAGCAAAGGTTATGGCGGCGAACCGCTCTTTAAAAATCTGAATTTAATGGTCCCTGTGGGTGAACGTATTGCGGTCATTGGCCCGAATGGGATTGGTAAATCGACCCTGTTAAAAACTCTCGTCGGCGAATTAACCCCTGACACGGGCGAAGTTAAATGGTCAGAAAACTCCGAAGTCGGTTATTTTGCTCAAGATCATGCCGAAGACTTTGCAGAAAATCTAACGCTTATCGAGTGGATGGGGCAATGGCGTAAAGACTCGGATGATGACCAAACTATACGGGGCACATTAGGGCGTTTATTGTTCAGCGCTGACGACATTAACAAATCGGTTAAGGTCATATCGGGTGGTGAACAAGGCCGTATGTTATTTGGTAAATTAATTCTCCAAAAAAATAACATCATGGTGATGGACGAACCCACTAACCATTTGGATATGGAATCGATTGAATCGCTGAATACAGCGCTTGAAAACTATCCGGGCACGCTGATCTTTGTCAGTCATGATCGAGAGTTTGTGTCTTCTTTAGCGACCCGTATTATTGAGTTAACACCTAATGGTATCGTTGATTTTAACGGTAATTATGAAGACTATTTAAATAGCCAGGCTTAATATGAAAACGCCAACGAAACTGTCTAGTGTTCAGCAGTTAAACTTTGATAATCGATTTATTGAAGCATTACCGGCTGATCCCGAGAGCCAAAACTTTCGTCGGCAAGTCTTGGGTGCCTGTTACTCTCGGGTTTTACCCACGCCTGTTAGTGCGCCAAAAACGGTTGCCTATTCTGCTGAGGTTGCTGAGTTATTAGACTTATCGCCTGAGTTCTGTGAATCCGATGACTTTACAGAAATTTTTGTAGGCAATCGTCAACTAGACGGCATGGAGCCTTATGCTACCTGTTACGGCGGGCATCAGTTTGGCAGTTGGGCAGGGCAATTGGGCGATGGTCGTGCCATCAATTTAGGGGAAATCATTAATCAAAATGGTGAGCGTTGGGCTTTGCAACTAAAAGGTGCGGGGCCTACTCCTTATTCCAGAACCGCAGATGGCTTGGCCGTGTTAAGATCTTCGATACGTGAGTTCCTATGCAGTGAAGCCATGTTTCATTTAGGCGTGCCCACTACCCGCGCCTTAAGTGTCATACTCACAGGTGAAAGCGTTATTCGGGACATGTTTTATAACGGCAATCCTAAGGCAGAACCTGGGGCTGTTGTCTGTCGTGTTGCACCTTCGTTTACCCGCTTTGGCAGTTTTCAAATATTATTGGCTAGACGTGATCATGACTTGCTCAAGAAATTGGTTGATTACACTATCCGTACTGATTTTCCGCACTTGGGTACTCCATCAACTGCAACTTATCTCACCTGGTTTAATGAAGTCTGTCAAAGAACCGCTAACATGATTGTCCATTGGCAGCGCGTTGGCTTTGTTCATGGCGTCATGAATACAGACAACATGTCGATATTGGGTCTAACGATTGATTATGGTCCTTATGGTTGGCTTGAGAACTATGACCCTAACTGGACGCCGAATACGACTGATGCCCAAGAACGCCGTTATCGCTTTGGTAATCAGGCACAAATTGCTTTTTGGAACTTAGGGCAACTCGCCAATGCAATCTATCCGCTCATTGAACAGGTAGAACCGCTACAAAAGGCTATGGATACATACACTGCGACCTTTGAACAAGGTTGGCAAAACATGATGGCCAACAAACTGGGCTTTAAAGCGTTTGAGCCAGAAACGGACAACGCTTTGTGTTCAGAGTTATTGATGATATTACAAATAGTCGAAACTGATATGACGCTGTTTTATCGCCAGCTCGCTAAAATCAATTGTGATACAAGTATTTCTCAATCAGAACATAATACCCAAGCTTTTCAATTGTTATCAGCGGCTTATTACGTGCCAGAACAAGTCACACCAAGTTATATCAATCGGTTAAATGATTGGTTGGAAAATTATCGGCAACGAGTACAGAAAGACAGTACTTCAAATAGTGATAGACGTAAACACATGGACTCGGTAAATCCAAAATATGTTTTACGCAACTACCTGGCCCAACTTGCAATTGATAAAGCAGAGGAAGGTGATTTTTCGCTGGTCAATGAACTGCTGGAGGTTTTACGTTACCCCTATGATGAACAACCCGATAAAGCATTGTTCGCTGAAAAGCGCCCTGATTGGGCGCGTCAACGAGCAGGTTGCTCAATGCTATCGTGTAGTTCGTAGAAAATTCTAACTGGTTGGAAAAGCAGTATTTATAGTTTATCGACGTCCACCACCGCCATGACCGCCTCCAAAGCCGCCTCCAAAGCCGCCACCATGACCTCCACCAAAGCCACCGCCGTAACCACCCCGAAATCCCCCATATCCTCCTCGATATCCGCCGCCATAGCCACCACCGAATCCCCCTCGATAGCCATATCCACCGTAATAAGGCGTATAAGATGGATAATAACCATACCCACCTCCATATGGGTAATAAGCGCAAGAGACACTCGATATTAACAATAAAACCAAGAATAGTTTTTTCAATTCAGTAACTCCCAATTAAAGGTTGAAGTTTACCGAAAATTCAAAGGAAAGACTAGATTGATCCCTGGCGCTTGCTGTGGCAAGTACATCGGTCTTGGCACATAAACAGGAGGGGGCACATATACTGGTTGCGCATAGGAATAAGGCTGAGGATACGCAGGTCGATATCCACCATAGCCACCACCGTATCCACGGCGATAGCCACCACGATCTCCATAACCACGACCATCATGGTCGCCATGATCACCATGCCACTCTCGATTTTCATACCCACCATAACCGCCATAACCACCATCGTCTCTATCAGCCAAGGCAGTCTGTGAGAAGAGCATGCTAGTTGCTGAGACAAAAACAAGTGCCATCATTACTTTACTTAAAGCTGATCTGAAATATCTGTTTTTATTTATTAAAGTTTTCATATCTTCCTTTCTTATTTTTAGAGTTTTTCATACGATTACAAATAACTGACTAGAATCGCCCAACCACTAAATTATTGCGATACAATCAGTTACCAACAGCCTTTTTATGGCCTTTTTTGTATTGAGGATCATGGAATAAGCTGTCCGCTGCTTTTTTCTGAGCATCAGATAAACTGGCATAGAGATCTTCAAAAACAGGAATTAGCGTTTTTATACCGTTTGCATGAGCCTCAGCAATGGCACTGTAAGACTTTAAATCATCGACTGCTGTCATATCTTTATCATGATCAATTCTAACTTGAGTAAGAGCATCCATCGTTTTTGCATCACTCAGCATTGTTTCGGCAACTTTGCTCCATTTCCCTTCCTGCTCTGAGGTGATTTTTAATTTACCGTGTAGCTCTTTAATACGTAACTCTGTTTGATCTTCGTGAGCATCTTTATCAACAGCAAAAGATATACCCGGTATAAAAGCAATAGTTGCTATTAATATCATCGAGTTAATAATCTTTGAACTTGTAAAAAGGAATTGATTGTTACTTAATTTCATAGTTGATCTCCAAGTTTTGATAGATTTTAGAGTACATTCCAATTTCGGCATGCACCCCTATAAGAGTCACTGACTATACTCTAGGTTGAGTGTTAACAAGTGTTTTACTTATTCCGATATACTATAAGCGCTACTGAGCTGAAAGTTTATCGTTTTGAACACTTTTTACCATGCGGAAGTTAAACAGGGCCTTAACAATTAAAAATAAATACCCCTAAACCCTTATCATCAGCTGCAGTAAGAGCAGAAGACATTAAGCAATGTAACAAGAAATAATTAGATTCTTTGCGGATGATCTGTCAACTTGAGTGCGGATAGCCTATCAGCAGACAAAGGATAAATTCCAGGGAAAGTAATATCTCCAAAATTGGCATCATCAGAAAATATGATATTCAACTGAGTAGTGTTCCGGTCAGGTAGTTTGTACCAAGGCACTAAACCTTCTAAGAGTTTGCCAGTCTCATCATCATGATGATTAAAAACCAACTTTCCTGTTTCATCGCAATAACTCATCAGAGTACAGGCATTAATTATAAATGATAGCCGCTTCCATCCCCTCAATTTTGCATGCCAGCGGGATTGACTGTACTCTCTATTTTCAAATAATGCCAAATTATTACTTTGACCTAATACAGACTCCACTTCATAAGCGAACGTTAACGCTTGACTAAAACTCCATTCAGCAGGGATACCTGCGTGAACGATGGTAAAATTAAGTTTTGAGTCGTGATGAATCAGACTTTGACCTCGCAACCATTTTAATAAATCATCCCGATCAGGTGCCTCAAGAATATTATTTAGCGTATCATCAGCTTTGAGTTTCTCAACACCAGCAGCTACCGTTAAAAGATGTAATTCCTCATTACCCAGCACTGTCACCGCACTTTTGCCCAGGCTCTTAACAAATCTCAACACCTCCAGAGACTCTGAGCCACCATTAACTAAATTACCAGTAAACCATAATCTATCATTACTTGGATCAAACCGTATTTTTGCAAGTAATTCAGTTAGAGATTGATAATCACCTTTAACACTACCAATGGCATAAGTCGTCATAAACTAATTGATGCTCATTTTTAAAGCCGCAGCGGTTGGCCAAGGAGCTAAAACCACGGCCATCACTAAAATAGAGATCAATATATTGATCTGTGCTGAAACGGGTAGACCCGTACTGGCTATCTCAACTGCATTACTGGCAAAGATTAATACGGGTACATAGAGCGGCAACACCAATAGGGATAAGATCATCCCGCCTCGACGTAAACCGACTGTTAAAGCGACGCCAATGGCTCCTATAAGGCTTAACACAGGCGTGCCGAGCAACAGGGTTAACAACAGGATTCCTAATGAATGTGAGGGCATCCCTAAAAAGACAGCCAGTAAAGGAGCAACAATCAATAAAGGCAACCCGGTAACTAACCAATGTGCTATCACCTTACCCAAGACAAGAATAGAAGCTGGATAGCTGCTTAATAAAATCTGCTCTAATGAACCATCATCAAAATCTGATCGAAACAGACTATCTAAAGACAGCATAGAGGCTAATAGTGCAGAGACCCAAATTATACCAGGGGCAATAGTTTGTAAAAGATGGGGTTGAGCACCAATTCCTAGTGGAAATAAGGTGATAACCAACACAAAAAACAAGATGGGGTTGGCGATTTCTGATCGGCGACGCAAAGCTAAAACGAGATCGCGTTTGATAATGGCAAAAAAAGCGTTAGATAAAGACATCAGGATAAATTAATACGTTGCACAGCCACATTGTGTAACTCTATATCGTGGTGCGAGGTTAAAACAATCATTCCGCCTCTGGCACAATGTTCAATCATTAAAGTTTCGATCAGCGCAATTCCCTGTTTATCCAACGAGGTGAAGGGCTCATCAAGTATCCATAGTTTATTTTCGGTAATCAGTAATCGTGCTAACGATAAACGCCGTTTTTGACCCGCTGACAAAGCCTGTACTAGGACATCATCATAGTTAGCCAAATTGACTCTGTCTAAAGCATCTATGATTGAGTAACGGCCAGGTCTCCCTAAAGCTAAAGAGACTTTCAGGTTTTCAAAAACAGTTAACTCCTTTTTTACACCATCCAGATGGCCGACATAAGCCATATCGGTTTGGTATTGACTGTCATTAATAGCATCACCACCCCATAAGAGTTCCCCCATATCAGGCTCTCGAAATCCGCATAAAATGCGTAGTAAAGAGGTTTTACCACTCCCATTCTTGCCTTCCAGCAGTAATATTTTTCCAGCACCTAGCTCAAAAGACAGTCCTTCAAATAACACGCGATCATCACGAATACAGCTTAATTGATTGGCCTGTAGCCAAACCACTTCATTTTCTTCCATTTACGACCTCGTCAATAATCTCTGACGCACTGCTTCATAAAGGAATACGCCAGTTGCAACAGATAAATTAAGACTCTCTACCTTCCCTAGCATCGGTATTGCAATTAACAAATCACATTGCTCTTTGGTCAGTCGCCTTAAGCCCTTACCTTCAGTACCCACCACTAAAGCCATTGGCACAGTAAAATCAGTTTTATAAACAGTTTGTGTGGTTTCACCGGCAGCCCCCATAATCCAAAGCCCCTGGTCTTTAAGCCAGCGTAAGGTGCGGGCCAAGTTAGTCACTTGATAAACAGGCACTGTCTCTGCCGCGCCACTCGCTACCTTACATACTGTTGGCGTGATACCCGTGGCATTATCCTTGGTGATAATAACGCCGTGCACACCGGTAGCATCGGCGGTTCTGAGGCAAGCGCCTAAATTATGAGGATCTTGTACATTATCCAAAACTAAAAACAAAGCCGTCTCTGTCAAATTTTCAACGGCAGTCTTTAAATCACTTTCTGATAACTCACCCGGCATGTCAACTTCAATGACAATACCCTGGTGATTGTTATTGTCTGCTAAGCGATCCAGTCTTTTTCTATCGACTTTTTCTGGCTCAATGCCTAAGTCTAATAAATCTTCAACCACCTTAGCCAGACGTTTATCATGTCGCCCACTATCAACCCAGGCTTGCTGGATTTTCTTAGGAGAATAATCAAGTGCAGCCTGCACTGAATGCAGACCGAATAATTTGCTTAATTTCATTTATTATATTTTTAAAGTACGACTCTGTCGTTATTATAAGAAAACATTGACACTATTAAACGCTCTTCTTCTTACGACGTCTTTTTTTGGGCTTATCGGGTGCAACAATAGCTTTTTTGGCTGAACCCTCCTTTTGAATCAGTTCAAAATCCATTTTCTTCTCATCCAGATCAACACGTGCCACCCGAATTCTGACTCTGTCACCCAAGCGGAAATTCATGCCAGAGCGCTCACCTTTTAATTGATGACTGGTTGGATCAAAATGAAAATAATCCTGCCCAAGATTGCTGATATGAACCAGGCCTTCAATATAAATATCAGCCAATTCAACAAAGAAACCAAATGAGGTTACCGCAGCAATAATACCGGGAAATTCTTCACCGACCTTATCCATCATGTATTCACATTTTAACCAGCTGACGACATCACGGGTTGCATCATCAGCACGACGCTCATTGGCAGAACAATGTTCACCCAACATAATCATATCGGGTACACCATAAACAAACGTCTCTGGCTTTTTACCGCTTAAACAATGCCTGATAGCACGATGAACTAACAAATCAGGGTAACGGCGAATAGGCGAGGTAAAATGTGCATAAGCGTCTAAAGCTAAGCCAAAATGACCTTTCAAATCCGGACTATAAACAGCCTGAGACATAGAGCGTAACAAAACAGTCTGAATTAAATGCGCATCGGGCCGATCTTTAACTGCATCAACCAAGTGCATATAATCTAATGGGGTAGGATTAACTCCACCTCCAAATTTTAACCCTAGCTCACCCAGGAATGTTTTCAGGTTAAGCAATTTGTCTGCGCTAGGTCCCTCATGAATACGTAATAATTTAGGTATTTTCTTTACGTTCAAGTAACGGGCAGCCGCACTATTGGCCGTAATCATAAATTCTTCTATCAATTTATGGGCATCATTACGCTGCACCGGTACTATCTTTTCAATTTTACGTTCTTTACCAAACAGGATACGGGTTTCCTGAGTATCGAAGTCCATAGCCCCACGTTGTTCACGAGTAACCCGCATCACTTTATAAAGCGCATACAGTTCGCGCAAATGCGGCATTAATGGTTTGTATTTTTCTATCAGTTCTTTATCACCATCGACCAAAATTCTGGCCACTTCCGTGTAAGTCAAGCGGGCATGTGAACGCATCACTGCTTCAAAGAATCGGGTTCTTGTTACTTTGCCTTCTTCATCAATGAGTAATTCGCAGACCATACAAAGACGATCGACATGAGGATTCAGTGAGCACAAGCCATTTGATAATATTTCCGGCAGCATCGGAATAACCTGCTCCGGAAAATACACGGAAGTACTCCGATTTTTGGCTTCTTTATCCAGCTCAGTATCGACCTGCACATAATGTGATACATCAGCAATGGCAACTAATAGCTTCCAACCCTTTGGGGTTCTCTTACAAAAAACTGCATCATCAAAATCTCGTGCATCTTCACCATCAATGGTCACTAAAGCGGTATCGCGTAAATCGACCCTATTTTCTTTAGCGGCCTCAGGCACTTCTGCTTTTAATGACTTGATTTCTTCCAGTAAAGCGTCAGGCCAGAGATGCGGTAATGCATGTGAACGAATCGCCATTTCAATTTCCATACCGGGCGCTAAATGGTCGCCTAATACTTCAATAATTCTACCGATCGGTTGATGTAACTTGGAGGGTTGCTCGACAATCTCAGCAATAACAATTTGACCCTGTTTAGCCTTCCCTACGCCACCTTTTTGCAATAAAACTGTTTGAGCAATATTTTTATTATCGGGCACGACATAAGTAAAGCCATCTTCCTTATAAAGCCGTCCCACAATTTGATGCGTGTTTCTTTCTAAGATTTCAACCACAGCGCCTTCACGACGCCCCTTTTTGTCGATCCCTGCCACCCGTAATATCGCTCTATCATTATGCAATAGTGGATTCATTTCACGGGGTGACAAATACAAATCGTCTGATCCGTCATCGGGCCTTAAAAAACCAAAGCCATCTGGATGACCAATAATACGACCAACAATCAAGTCTTTATTATTAACCAGACAATATTGCTGGTTTCTATTAAATAGTAACTGCCCATCACGCTCCATTGCCCTCAATCGGCGCCGTAAAGCCTCAAGG
Source organism: uncultured Methylococcaceae bacterium (assembly GCA_903866825.1). GTDB lineage: Bacteria > Pseudomonadota > Gammaproteobacteria > Methylococcales > Methylomonadaceae > Methylobacter_C. Next base: position 3,533 of record CAIPPE010000134.1, on the reverse strand, counting down.
GCTTCTTCCTCTTCAAGCTTGAAAGTTTTAGCAATCTCAACACGCGATAAAGGCTTACCTGCATATTCTAAGGCAGAGAGAATTAGCTCGCGACTAGGAATGGGGTTTTCATATTTTTCAGCTTCGCGCTGAGCATATGGATCATTTGTTGAGTTAAAATCAACGTCTCTTTTAGACTTCGATGGCATTATAAATAGTGAGATACAGAATGGTTGACATGATTAAATAATATAGTTATATCATACATGCTTAGTCTAACTATTAGAATTGAAAAAATACCTTTTGCTTAATTGGGTTATGATTTAGCCATAATTTGCTATTGGTTATTCAGGCTAGACTAGCTTTTTCCTATATTTTATAATGGACTAGCTAGTCTAAGCGCACTATGTCCCATAAACTCAAAAATAACACATAATCATTACCCTGTTACTTCATAATGTTAAAAAACAGGGCAAAATCACCGCAGTGATTGCGGCTTACTGTTGATCAATTTAAGCATTAGTTAGCTATATTTAACTTTTTATTCTGTTGTTTTTTGGCAAAATAGCCGCCAGAGAGTAAATATCTCCCCTTACATGCTTAATTATGAGGCTGGCTTATTTAGCCGAATTCATCTTTAATCACAGGATTAAAGCGCTGTTGTGGATAAGCAACTATCTGATAAACACACTAAAAGTACTCATTACCGAGAAAAAAATTTGCTTGAATTGACTCATTTTCAGGAGGAATATTATATCTAAATTCAACAACTAACCTGGACCAGCCATGAAATTTCTCAAGTTTGTCATTTTAATTGCCACTCTCTTTGCGATCGGTGGCGCAGCGCTTTTTCAATTGATAGTTATGCTGCCTATGCTATTATTTTCTAATCGACACTTTGATCACCAAGCCCTATAAAAACGTAAAAAACAACGTTCAAAACTGTCCGTTTGAATAGACGTTATAAAGTATTTTGCAATTATTAACATGATGGATACCCAAGATACAGTCCTGAACTCTTTAGAAGAAGCTCAAGGCAGAAACCCAATTGAATTTCCGTTTGGTTTTTTTTGGAAGATGATAACGATCAGAGTTTTGGTGGAAGTTTCTTTTGGTATAAGACAGAAAAAGAAATGCAACAGGCCTTACAAAATGATCTTATAGAGGCTGTTTCTGATTTGGAAAGTCAAGACATTGAAACAGCCAAAACGGAAATTGCAAGTCTCATTGAAAGCTTCACATTAAATACAACTGACGAAGGGGCTTTGCTTGATAGCCTAAACCTGTTTTTAAGTGGGCTTGAAATCCGTCTCCAGTTTATTGGATCTTTTACTGACCTATGCAAAAATAAATATGAGTAATCGAAGTATCTTAGAGAAGAATTCAGAGAAGAGGTTCTTAAGGATATCGACAGCTTGTCTACTAAAAAACTACAGAGTCCAGTGAAGCAATACGAACAGGAAAAATTTTCCGAATTTGTTTCTGAATACTTGATTTAGTCAAGTAATTGTAAAAAAATATGGTACCGAGAAAAGGATTTGAACCTTCACGGGCTCGCGCCCACTAGCACCTGAAGCTAGCGTGTCTACCAATTCCACCATCCCGGCAATGTGCTACAAACATTTAAAACAGTTTGAATTAAGATTAGTAAGCTTAAAACTTAGCCCACTTACTCAAGTTTGCTAATTTTACAATAAAATACCCCTAGTGACAACAGCCTTGTTAAAGTCTAACTATTAAAAAATTGATAACATTGAATTTCATGATTCAAATCGAAACATTAGACATTAAGTGTTAACATTATCAAATAGAACAAACTACTTCAGATTAACCTGCTTAGCACCCTAATTTAACAAAAATGAACTCATTAACTTTGCGAATTTTGCTATTACTTACCATTGCCTTATTAAATGCCTGTAGTAGCAATACTCCTTCAGTTAGACCTGCTCAACCTCAGGCATACAAACCTGCTTACCCGAATAAAATAACACCTCCAGCACAGAGTGCTGTTCCTCAAAACTACTATAAAGGTGGTCTTCGTTCTGGCGCCTTTCAAAGACCTGCTGCACTCGAACCTGCAGTTGAGTTTTGGCGTAAGACTTATACCTCATGGTATCGATCACAAGTGGCATTTCACGATGATCGCTATTTAAATGTGATCTATGAAGTTATGGTAATCCCGGGCGTCGTTGAGGAAAGCCTGACTACCGAGCAAAAGGAAATAATTAAAAGTCGTCGTGATTTTTGGAGAGAGCAGTTAGCGATACTTGAATATAAAGTGCGTACCAACTTGCCATTAAATTCAAATGACAAACAATTAATTACTAAATTACAAGCCACTGGCAAGCAATTTAATACTGTTCTAATGGGTGCAGACAGTCGCATTCGTTTTCAACGTGGAACCCGTGAACGCTTTGTAAAAGGTTTAGAAATCAGTCGTAGTTATGATAGACAATTTAGAAAAATATTCCATGATGCTGGCTTACCAGAAGATTTAGCTGTTCTGCCCCATGTAGAATCATCATTTCAACCGGATGCAAAATCATCAGCTGGCGCAGTGGGGATGTGGCAATTTACAAAAGCGGCTGCCAAAACCTTTATACCAGGTGGAGATAAAATAGATCGACGCTTTGATCCTATTGCTTCTGCTACAGGAGCGGCCCGCTATTTGAGTTTCGCCTACAGTAAACTGGGGGACTGGCCCAGTGCAATTACCTCTTATAACCATGGCGTGGGCGGTATGAAACGGGCACAAAATCAGGTTGGACGTGATTTTGTATCTATCGTAGAAACTTATGATGGCCCTGCATTCGGCTTTGCCTCACGCAATTATTACGCTCAGTTTCTGGCCGCAAGAGATATCGCCAGTAATCCAATGCAGTATTTACGTTAAACCACACTGTAAATCTATTTGTTACTGATAGTCATCAATCGCCATCGCAATAAACTAACGATTGATGACTGCTCTTTTGGATAAAGACTTATTAATCAGCCTTTGCTTGCTGTTTTTGATTATAAGCTGCAAGCTGTTCGGGGGTTGCTTCTTTTTGAAACTTTTCCCTCCATTCACTATAAGGCATACCGTATATCAATTCACGTGCCTGTTCATAATCAATAGTTTCGCCCTGCTCTTTTGCTTCAGCCACGTACCATTTAGCAAGACAATTTCTACAAAAATCTGCCAGTAACATTAATTCAATATTTTGCACTTCCGTGTGGTTTTGTAAGTGTTCAACAAAACGTCTAAATGTTGCCGCTTCTAATTCAGTTTGTAATTTTTTGTCCATCGAAAGCCCTCCAAAATGGATGTCATTTTAGCAGAAACGCAACCGCCTCGCCGAACTTGATGAATTAGAAACAGAACAAGCGCTTAGGGATGTCGCAGGCATAGAAATCCCATCATAATGTTAGTATTGCGAAACAACTCAAATCAACAGAGATGAAAGAAACTATTGCCCCGTCACTGACGTTTACAGAAGAGCTTTCGGAATTAATTACCCGCTTGGTGAAACAAATTCCCAACGAATATCGACGTCAGGCCATGGGTGATGTTG
>CAIPPE010000133.1 GCA_903866825.1 uncultured Methylococcaceae bacterium | reverse complement strand
TTCTAAAACTTCCCAAACCTCGCCACCGTCTGCCATTTCTTTTTTTAAATATCCGGCCAAGTCATTTTCATGCCAACGCTGCATTGCCAATAATTTTCTCGCCCCGGGTTGGCAGCGCGAAGTTATTGTGGATTTATAAGTTGTGATGACGCTTTCACGGATTAAATCGCTGTCAGCTTCCAAACGGTCCTTATGCGGATCATCCATTAAAAGCCAGTCGGCACCCATGCCAGTTGGCACAGCGTTCCACCCTGCCGCGTGATAAATCCCCCCCGTATTCGTATGCCAGCGGTCAACCGCGCGGCTATCTTGGCGGAGCGTTACGCCATACAAGGCTTTATATTCTGGTGAGCCTACTATATCGCGTACCTCGCGCCCAATTTCATCCGCAAGCGTACTACTATGCGTTAATGACATTATTTGACGATCCGCAAACATGCCAATTATTCGGCTAACAAAATATACGCTTAGAATCTTAGTTTTAAAATGCCTGGGAGGAAGCAGAACCATTAAATTTTTTATCTTACCTGATTCTAGATCAAAAAGCTTTTGAGATAATTCTTGATGGAATTTTGCGAAGATATAATTAGGCTTGAAATATTGCATTAACTCTAAAACGTTTTTCTTTGCCCTTAACTTTGCACGACGTTCTTTTAGTAACTCTAAAATCTCACTTTCGCTTTCGTTCAAGCTCGGCAATTCTTGCATCTAATTCCGCCTCGCTCATTTGGCGCGGGGTTTTAAGCTCGCCTTCCATTCGGACGGGTTGAAGCGGCTTGCCGTCGGTGCGATCCATGAGTATTTCAATGGCCTTGGTATTCCCTTGCTTCCCGCGCTTAAGCAAAGCCCGCATAATCTGCGCCTGGGTTATCTTGCCGGCCTCAAACTCTTCGCGTGCAACCGTAGCCCAATTTTTCATTCCCTTCGGCCGGCCGCCGCCAGGCAAGGGCGCGTGTCCAGGCTCAAACGGCGGGTGAGGATGTCCACCGCGCTTTCCCGAGTTTTTCCCGGAGTTTTTAGACGGTAGGCGCTGCGCCTTCATTGGTTTCAGCTTTCGGTTGATCGTAGAATGTATTAAAAAAATCAGAAACAATCGAAATGTTTCTGACAATCACATCTTGCGAGATATTGTTTTTTTGAAGCATATCGGCATATACATTCAAATGGTCTTTTAAATTTCCTAATTGTTCGATTTCCGGTTGTGCCAGTTGTTCAGCGGCTTCCAATTCAGCCACCAAATCATTCAGCAATCCCGCGATAATTTTTAAAGCCATAATCACTTTTTGCATGTTTGCCTCCGGGTTAGTTTTTATTATTGCTGACAATGATATTGCTGCGCCCAGGTAGCGGCTTACCGATAGCTTCAAAAGTTTTTCTTCCCATTACGATAGGCTTACCCCAAGTTATTTGCTTGAAGCGCTTGAGGTCAGCGGGTAAATGCCAAGGCATTTGACCATGGCTACCGATTACCCGATTTGCGGCCATAGCGACAATAAGTGAAATTTTCATGATTTATAGATTAAGATAACAAATCTGGTGATTTTTGTGCAATTTGACATATTACAATGAAAAACATACTCTTGGTCTTTACGGGCGGCACCATTGGTTCACAATTGCTTGCAGGGACAATTGACACCTGCCCGCACGCAGGCTTTAGGTTATTGCAACTGTTTACGGAACGGGATAGTAATCCTAACTCAGTGACCTTCAAAACAATACAACCTTTGCAAATATTAAGTGAAAATCTCGCCCCCCAACATTGGAGCGACATGATCTCAGCCATCGAAGCAGAAGACTTGAACACATTTGATGGCATTATCCTCACACACGGCACCGACACTCTTGC
>CAIPPE010000132.1 GCA_903866825.1 uncultured Methylococcaceae bacterium | reverse complement strand
ATATAAACCATCATGCGCAACGCCATATATTTATCGACACTACTTTGAAACTCAATCAACAAATAGAGGTATACCCAATCTTCACCGACCTTAACTTTCCAGACGATATCATCTTCGCGTTGTTGAAAATCATCACTCACATAAGAGCCAGGCACTTTTTCAAGTGTTGAATAATCCAGGCTATGCAGCCAATCATCCGGTATAAACCCCATGATGAGATCTCGAACCAGCTCTGGATTTGAAAATAAAAACTTGTAACTACTGTCGTGTGTTTTGCTCATGGGCTGATTATAAACCTTAAGCCATTATGATCCTTTCATGCGATTATCAGGCAATGCTGACAAAATCGCCCTTAATGCCTTATTAACTGATTCGGAGGTAGTGAAAATTTTAGCGATATCTTCATCGAGTGTGATCTTTACCTCGTTTTGAGCAAATCGATTTGGTTTTGCTTTACTGTAATCAAAGTCATATTCTGGTAATAAATCTTCAGTTTCTGTCTGCACGTTCATAGTTTTTTACCTCAGGACTCGTTGCAATTCTCGCGCTGATAATTCGGATTACACCATCAGTGCGTTCTGTAAAAGAAATAACAAGCAATCTCGCGCAATTGGAATTGCCTATAATTAATTCGCGTTGATCTTCAATTGAATTCCAAATATCATCGAATATACTTGCCAGTGCATCATCAAAAACAGTTTTAGCTTCATTAAAATCAATGCCATGTTTTTGAATGTTTAACTTGTTTTTATTTTCATCCCATTCAAATTGCATGTATCTTTCCAGTTTAAATTTCGAACAAAGTATAACATAACAAAAATCAGTGCTTCAGTTGTTAGAATAGATCCATCCTAAAAACAATAACGGGGTAAACTTAAATGAGAGGACGTTATTTATAAAAGCAGCTATTAAGTTTTTGCAAATGGTGGGCATGGGTATTCATGTTCTTTTTCTGAAATTTGATTGAGTGTTTTTATGATACAATTCAAATATTATATTAATAATTGGATCTAACGATGCCTGTTATATCAATGTTTTATGGGATTATTATTCGCATGTATTTGCTAGATAATAAGCATCATAATTTGCCACATATCCATGCTAAATATGCAGAGTTTGAAGCGTCAATCAATATTTCTGATGGTGAAATATTAGCGGGTGAATTGCCTCGTAAGCAATTACGCTTAGTTCAGGCATGGATAGAGCTTCATCGCGATGAATTAATGGCCGACTGGGAGTTAGCCACTAGTAATGAAAATCCTTATAAAATTGATCCGCTATGAGGTTTTTATGTATTGGGATGTAAAATTAGTTAAACCTTTGTCCGGTTATCGTATTTATGTAGAGATCGAAAATCAACAAAAAGGTGTGTTTGATCTTAAACCTTATTTAGATAAAGGTGTATTTAGAGAATTACAAAATATACATTACTTTAATCAGGTAGGTATTTTGTTTGGTGCTGTTACATGGCCTCATGAACAAGATATTGCCCCCGAGACTTTATTAGCAGAAATGGTATTAGTTGATGAACAGCATTCCTGAATAATCGTGAATAATCGGGTCAGAGTAAACTTAAATGAGCGTAATACCTCGGGGTCTGACCCTTTAAAATACAAATAATTAAGTTAATCATGACGGCTGAGTTAAAATACACCTAGTTTGCTTTAACTTTAAAACTTAAACTTTATTTTTGTATTTATGGTATTTGACCCTGCTTTTAGTTCTTCCTTTTTAGTCGCATTTTTGATGGGATTATTCAGTAGCATGCACTGTATCGGAATGTGCGGTTCCATCATTGGCACGTTAACATTCAGTCTTAGTCCTGGAATACGTAACAACAAAAAGCTGCTTTTACCGTTTGTATTTAATTATAACTTTGGTCGTATCACCAGTTATGCAATGGCGGGGGCACTTGTTGGTACCATTGAAGCATTATTGACGATGCATTTGGGTGAAACCCATGGTCACAGGATTTTACAACTACTCTCTTCTGCTGTTATGGCGGGCGCAGGGTTTTATATTGCTGGGTGGTTTGCACGATTTGCCTATATTGAAAAAGCCGGAATATTAATCTGGAAGAAAATTGAGCCCTTTGGCAGAAAGCTTATTCCAGTAAAAAATCTTAAGCAGGCCTATCTATTTGGTTTAGTGTGGGGCTGGTTACCTTGTGGGCTAGTTTATGCGGCCTTGGCATTAGCGGCTACTGCAGGCGATATTACAAAGAGTGCTTTAACGATGCTAGCGTTTGGCTTGGGTACTTTACCGGCGGTTGTGGGAGTAGGTATAATGACCCAAGTCCTGACGCGGTTATCTAAAATGCAACGTTTTAAGCAGTCTATTGGGTTATTTATGATTGTTCTTGCGTTATTGGCCGCCTTTCCCTGGCTAAACCCAATGGCGATTACAACACATTCAGCAACACATTAATCAGATACTATGGGACATTTTAAGTCAATCATTGGACACTCGCCCTCTTTAGACTCTTTAATTCGTAGCGCCAAAATGGTGGCAGCTACTGATGTGACAGTTCTATTAAAAGGTGAGACCGGTACAGGGAAGGAAGTTTTTGCTAATGCGATTCAAAAAGAGAGCACACGTTCTAATAAGCCATTTATAACCATTAATTGTGCTGCTTTGCCTGAAAACTTAATCGAATCGGAATTGTTTGGACATAAGAAAGGTTCTTTTACAGGCGCTATGTCAAATACCCAAGGTCTTTTTCAGGCGGCTGATAGGGGAACTGTATTTCTCGATGAAATTAATTCCTTACCCCTTTCGATTCAGGCAAAGCTCCTACGTTTCCTGGAGTCCGGAGAATGTCTGGCTATCGGTGATACTAAGCCCTATAACGTAGATGTACGCGTCATTGCAGCAACTAATTCTGACTTAAGTCAGCAAGTGGAGGCGGGAGAATTTAGGCGGGATTTATATTATCGACTGGATGTTGTGCCTTTAGAGCTTCCACCGTTATCTAAACGTATTGAGGATATAGAGCATCTGATTACCCATTTTTTAACGATGATTTCTGACAATCATTCGATAGAGCCACCAAGGTTTAGTAAAGCAGCGCTAAAAATACTCAAGGACTATCCTTGGCCAGGTAATATTCGAGAGTTGCGTAACTTATGCGAAAGGTTAAGTATTCTTTTAGCCGGTAAAATCATTGAACCTGAGAACCTTCCGGGACAATTTATGACTCACGCAAGCATGTTTAAACCTGAAACCTTTACTTTGCCTGAGAATGGCATAGAGCTGGAGTCATTGGAAGCAGACTTAATACATCAAGCGCTGAATAGAACGAAAGGCAATCGTAGTAAAACTGCAAAACTGTTAGGTCTAACTCGGGATACGTTGTTGTATCGCATGCAAAAACATGGGTTTACAACGCCAGAAAAATAAGGCCGGAGCAATCCGGCCTTAAAGTAAAAGTAAAGTAATCGTTTTTAAACTCAGTGTTGTTTACAAAACTACTTTTGATACGGGTGCAGAAAAGTCGGTAGTTCCATTGATGGTAATGGCTGCAAATCTAAACTGATAGACCTTGGCTTTGGTTAAGCCATTCACCTGAAAAGTAGCGGATGTGCTATGTCCAGCAGTGGTCCACTCAGCATCTGTCGCTGGCGGTGTTTCACCTTCGTAATATTGCCATATATACGCACCCGCTTTACTAACCGCTCTAGCAACAAAGATAATAGAGCCAGAATTAGGCCCGTCTTTAATGGCTAATAGGGGTTTTTGAATCACCAATTGTAGTTGAGATATATGAAAACCGCTGGATAGAATCTTACTGAGATCACCATCTGCAATTCTTTGTACGTAAGCCGCTAAAATGCGAAAATTCTTCTCTACAATTGCTTCAGCATCATGCATTAATGAGGTGTTCACATGACTGCCATCATGAGCGGCCAAAGTTGCGAGAGTTAAATTATCTACAGATAACTGTACTTCTTCTAAAGAAATATCAGGTGTTGTGTAGAATGGGTTATTTGCTAAATGTACTAAAACGTTATTAAAAAAATCAATTTTTTCAGGAATTGAAAGTCGGGTAAAATCAACAACAACCTGAGGCTGTTTCATGATTTTTTGTCCTTATGAAGGTTAAGTGAAGCATGAGTATAGGCCTTATTAATTTAAATTTATTATTATTTTTTATGTTAAGCCCGCTTTAAGGCGATAAAGTGTCAAAGCGAGTCTAACATTGATACTAATTATTTAAAAATACTGATTGATTATAAGGTGTTACAGAAAAGACCTCCGCCTATATTTATTTTTGTCATGCGCTAAATAAAGGCAATAATAGGGATAAGGTCTATGTTGCCCAACAAAAGGCCTGAAGCAGCTGCTGTAGGGTCTATGTTGCCCAACAAAGAGCCTGAAGCACCTGCTTTAAGGTCTATGTTACTCAACAAAGGGCCTGGAGCAGCTGCTTTAAGGTCTATGTTGCCCAACAAAAGGCCTGGAGCAGCTGCTTTAAGGTCTATGTTGCTTAACAAAGGGCCTGGAGCAGCTGCTTTAAGGTCTATGTTACTCAACAAAGTACTTAAGACGACTGCTTTAGGGTCTTTGCTGCTCAACATAGGCATTGTAGTGCCGCTCAAAAGGTATGTCACCTCTTCACACCTGATTGGAGCTTTCCTCTATTCCATTGCGTTCCATCGAGGCTACTTTGTTTTATCGATGCTTGGGTTAATGAGAATGGTAGAGGGGCTGTCCACTTTGACCTTCATCCTTGCTTAAGAATTATCAGAATCCCAGTAACCCACTTGCTGACTTAAGCGGCGCTTTATAAATAGCGGCAAAGGCTTTGCATAAAAGCCTACGCGATAGCCTAACCACTTAACACCCGATTGCAGCAGTGCATAGGGAATTAATAGCGGCTGCGTTTGCCATAAATGCTTCAGCAACGCCATGAGAAAACCTACTCCCCTATTTTCTGCCTGACCGGCTAATTGCTGGATCAGTGGATTTTGCGCCCTGACATAGCCGGTATCGAAGTAACGCTGAAATTCTTGCCACAAGGTATAACGGTGGGAATGCCTCACTATGGCAGAAGGCACATAAGCCACTTTATAACCATGCACTAATAATTCAGCGACAGTAAAATAATCTTCATTGGTTAATACTGCTTTAAAGCCACCCATCATATTCAAAGCACTGCTACGCCATGCGGCACAACTATTTGAACAAAAGAACGTATAAACACCATAATGCGCCGCATCGTCAAGTCCACGGACTTGCGGTTCTACCCCATAATTATAAGTGCGGGGAAAGGCTTCAAACACATCTGCATTTGAATGGGGTATTTGTCGGCCATAGGTGACGGCAATCGTTTCATCCTGTAACAGAGGCGCCACTAATTGTTCGATTAAATCCGCGTGATGAGGAATTGCATCCTGGGTTAAAAACACCACAATATCGGTATTCAAGGCTTGTCTGGCTAATTCACGCGTGGCGCCGTGGTTAAAGCTGGCTTTAGGGATTGTGAGAACGGTGGCCCCTAAACGTTCGGCAGTGGCAACGGTCAAATCTGTAGAAGATGAATCAATGATTAGGGTAGGATACCGGCTTATAATGTCTGATAAATAAGGAGAGTTGGCGAAATGCTGCTGTGCATTAAGGGTTGGGATGATTAGGCCGATGGTGGGGGGCATGGGAATAGAGTTAAAGATGTCTAGGCTGTTTGAATAATTTCTTGATAGCAAGCTATTAGATTCGTGACATGATTTTTTATAGTTGAGGGCTTAGACCAATACATTTCATAAGCTTTCTTGCCCATTTGTTTTGCCAGTTCTGGATCATCATGTAATAGGCGTATTTTATCCGCTAAATCATTAATATCCCCAACTCTAAACAATAGCCCCGTTTCACCATCTATTATCTCTTCACTTGCCGCGCATTTATCAGAAACAATAACAGGAATACCAATGGCTGTAGCCTCAGCCACTGTTAGTCCTTGTGTTTCGTGCCAAAGAGAAGGGAAGACCAAGGCGCGGCTGGACCTAATAGCATTATTTACTCCAGCTCTATCTTGCCAGCCGAGCAATTCCGCTAATGGATTGGCCAGCTTGATAGCATGCTCTTCAGAACCTTTGCCTATAAAAATTGCGGGTACACCCGCTTTAAGAGCCGCAGCAGCAAAGACTGCGCCGCCTTTCTCAGGTGCCAGTCTGCCGACAAAACAAAAGGCTAGATTTTTTTCTGGTGTGGCTGGTGTCGATAGATTTATATTTATGGGATTTCTTATACGAAAAATCTTAGATTGCGCCGAAAGGTAAGGTCTTATAAGTGCCTCGCTGTAGTCCGATACAGAGATAAAATAAGCTATATTTTTAGGGATGCCTCCCACCTGTTTTTGTATGATCTGCCGGACAAATCGCCATAGCTTTTGGCTGTAACTGCGGGAATCGCAGTGCGTCATAGCACAGGCTATTGACATGGGTTTGAGTGAACAATTCTGCATTTTCCGGTAGTCATAAAGTCCACCGTTTGGGCATACAGAAAAATAGTCATGCAGCGTGCAAACCAGTTTAAAATTTCGGCTCTGAATTTCACGCACAACACTGGAAGTCAGGGACTTACACCAGGTATGCAAGTGGATTATTGTGTCAGAAGGGTCATAGTCATCCAATACTTTGCCCAGTTGCTTGGCACATCGAAAGTCCCATAAGCCATGAATGGCAGCGTTAAGTCGTGAGGGATTACTTATTAGATCATGGAAACCAAAATTGATGACTCGGACGCGGTTTTGGTCAATATGTTTATCAATAGGACCAACGCTAGATACGAATGTAACATCGTAACCTTCGCAAGCTAAAGTATTTAAACTTGCGATTGCGACTTGGTCTGCACCGCCGGAAATAGAGCCGTGATCATTGATTACTATTATACGCATAATGGTAATTACAGATATTGATGTTTCATGAATTTAATTATAGTAAATAAATTCTAATCGAATTGTAATAAACACAAGCTTAGAATTTGCCTCGTAATAATCTACATAACAACTCATCGCTGTTTGTTGAGATTAAACTATATGCTTTTTAGTTGTGGTAAATAGAATCGCATTTTCCCTTTCATTTTCAAGGCAGGCTTCTCCACAAAATTCCATGATAGCGTTGCTAAAGTAAGCGTTATAAATGTTGATAGTATGAACATAATGTTAGGCTGCACATTAGGTATTAGATATGCAATTGATTGCTGGACTGGAAAAGCATAAATATAGAGTCCATATGATATGTCTCCCCATCTGTCTATTGATGGCAAAATCAATTTTGGATGTAGAGCTAATAATAAGACAAAATACGCAAAGAATATTGACTTCGCTATTAATGAGAAATCATATTCCTTAGTTAAAAATACAAAAGCTGCAAGCAGGCATAATGTCGTAAACCTAAGAGTAAGCCAACTTCTGTTTATATACGCCCCAGACCCTAACATAAAAAGCAATAATAGGTGTGTCTTCTCTAAATTATTCTTTTCCAAATTCAGCAAAAGTAAACAGGACAGAATAAAAAGAAAATTGAACACTTTTTTATTTTGAAGTAATAATAAGTAGCCTAGTAATGCCAGCCAAAGATACATATATATCTCAATGGGAAGTGTCCATAAAGATCCATTAACTGACACAGGATAAGGATTATCTATAAAAACACCAGGAAGATTAAACTGAATGCCAGTAATCAATAATGTGTTGTGCTTAAAGTAACTCCATGTTGCTGTTGATAAAAAATAATTGGATAAGGAATCTCTAGTTACAAATGCACCTACAAAAAAAATACAGAAAAGAACCGCAATAAAAAGGCCAGGAAAAATTCTTAGTATCCTTGCTTCTATGAAAGCAACAATGTTTTGTCTTTGTATATAGCTCGCACAAACCAAAAACCCACTTGTTACAAAAAATAAATCCACTGACAAGCTTGGTAAGCTTTTCCCCCATAAGCTAATCAGGAAATTACTAATAGGATCTTCACCGCCATTTAGTCCCAATGAAAGAGGATAACAATGCCCATATAATACAGATAACGCAGCCAAAAAGCGCATGAGGGTAAAGTTGTTGTTTCGGCCATTTAAGCATTTTTGAATTGTCATGGATTTCTTTTTTCTATAAAGGAAAGATCAGTGCGCAAATAAACGTTTTAAAGCGAGTCGCGCATTATTTTTTATAGCTAGACGTATATCATAAGGAATGGTATGCCCAAGCAATCGTATGATTGGATTTTTAAAGATCCTCAAAATCATATGATGTCTGGTTTCACGAACTGAAATATCGTGATTTAACGATCTCGTTATAATAGCGGTTAGATTAATCATGAAATACATTGATTCATCAACTCTATGCGTATGCAAATTACGCGAGACGATACTAATATAATCACTAGTATAAAAATCAGTTAGGGATTCAGGTGCTTTAAAGATTGGGGCAGTAACTGGGTCTCCTTTGGCAAGCTCATCAACAAAAATAATGATTTGATTAAGCAGTTCATCCGTAGGAGTAAGATGTTTGAACAATAATGTATTTTTGCGGCCGCTTAATCTTTCTGGAAAGGCACCAATATTTGGAGCGATAATGGGCAAGCCAGAATTTAAAGCGTAACTCAGTGTATAGCTGTATGTTTCAGGCCATTGTGCAGGAAAAAAAATAATATCTAATTTATGCTGTTGAATCAGGGTAACTAGCTTGTTGGAGCCATACTTGCCAGTCGATTCAACTGTCTTTAATTTTCTATAGGCATGACCAATTAACTTGAATTTCAACGGAGTATTTGAAGTTTTTGCCTGAATTGAAATTTCTTCGAGCGCATCAGCACCTTTTTCTCGTCCAATAGCTCCTAAGACACCCAGAATATAGGACTCTTTTCTGGGAAAACTATGAGGTTGTACTGTTACGTCGCATTGCATTTCAATATGCGGTGTAACTATAGTTTTATGGGGCTTAAAGGTATTTTCGAAAAGTGTTTTTGTTGCATTAGATGGGTATAGCACGCAATCTGCATTTTCAATAAATGTTCGCAGAGCTTCCCTCCAAATAATCGGTGTTACGCCAGATGGTAGTGGGTAAAGTGGATTATGGGATGTGTCCGTGTAAAAACCAGGAAACTTACCTGTTTCATCCGTAAGTGTGGGGTTGCCATTAAGCCAGTAAAAGTCATGAACCGTCAGAATATATGCAACACCTAAATCGTTCGGTAAACTAAGTATTTGTGGATTAAGATCCAACGTATGATGAAAGTGAACAGCACTCACCCCGAGAGCTTTTAAAAACACAAGCATATCGTCATACTCTGATGGTATATTGAAAATCAATCTATCAGATGGTTGGCCAATGCTTAAACTAATGCAAATTGCTCCATTTTTACTAAAAGGTGTTAACAATATATTGGCTAACTTTTGATTATAGTAGTGCGCCAACTCTTCAACATGCTGACCAATTCCTCCTCCAAGCTTGTGAGAAATATGTAGCACTTTCGGTGCAGAAATTGTTGATAAAAGATTTGTAAATCGCGTAATTCGCGCCAATTTAAGTGGATCATTTCTGATAAACAATCTAACATCCTCATGGTAATTTGGATGCAAACTATCAAGAACAAGCATTGCTCGGTTAATCAAAGCCTGTTTATCAGAAGAAAAACTAACACCACCTTCATGATATGCATAAATATTAGGCGTAATAATATTTAACCATCCTTGTTTTATCGCCCGTTGGCAAAAGTCGTTTTCTTCACCATAACCTTTACCAAATTTCTCTTCATTTAAATAACCAATTTCATCAAGACAAGAGCGGCGGATATACATACAAAAACCAACACCTGTTGGAGCCGTAATGCAAGGTAACTTGGCAAGTTTAAATACGCCATCAATGGAATCAACGTCAAGATTAAATGGTTGGCAATTCTCCTGTAAGAAGTGTGGAAAGCTACATATTGTTGCATTATTGGAAAAAGGGGTGACAGTCCCAATATCTGCTCTTGAATAAGCCTCATTAATTAGCCGGCTTAGCCAATCTTTGGGTACGATAACATCACTATTAAGTAACACGGCATCATGAGTTGAAAAATAGGCAAGCCCACGATTGACGGTACCAACGAAACCGAGATTTTTTTCATTCCTAAGTATTAAGAGAATATTAGGCCATTGCGCCGATAATTCTTCTAGCATTTCTTGCATGCCGTAATCGGGGCTTGCATCATTTATAGCTACAATATATGCATTAGGAAGATCTAATATGCCTGGCATTGCTGCAAGAATGCAGCGCTTAGTCATTACTAGATTGCGATAAACAGGGAGAATAACTGCTACTGGATGCGTTGGATCAATGGCGAGCTCTGTTACAGTAGAGTTACTATCTTGAGACTCATTCATAAATGAAGAGCATTTTTTAAAGGTTTAAAGCAAGTGATTATGAAATTACTTCTTGATAATTTACCTATCCAGCGTAATGGTTTTGTTATGCGCCATGATTCTGAATTAACAAGCTCATGAATAAATTGATCCCGCTCAAATAATATATGATTTAGTTCGGCAATTTGAGTATTGAATCCCACAACAATTTCTGATTCATTTATCGCTTGTTCAAGCACTCCGCTCTCAATCATAGGTAGTTCAGCATCAGAGGCA
Organism: uncultured Methylococcaceae bacterium; assembly: GCA_903866825.1. Lineage (GTDB taxonomy): Bacteria > Pseudomonadota > Gammaproteobacteria > Methylococcales > Methylomonadaceae > Methylobacter_C. Next base: position 8,267 of record CAIPPE010000132.1, on the reverse strand, counting down.
ACAGCAACTAAATATAATGCATGAGGAACTCCGGAAAATGCATGCAACGGGTTATCATTTAAATCGTAACTTTTAATATGAGTCAGTTCATCTTCTTCAAAAATAGCTGAGCCATAAATTACCCGCTGCCCCGCTATCCTGTGTTTTTTAAAATAGGTCTCCAACAGTGACTTAAACTCATTCCGATACAGTTCCTTGACATGATAAGGATTATCAAAGTTAGGTCTATCTGAATACTCAAATTTGTCAGGACATGATATGACGAGTAATCCGCCTGGGATCAAGACACGCTTAATTTCACACATCATTGCCTCATGTTCATCATGATGTTCGATTGTTTCAAAACTGACGACGACATCGACACTGTGATCAGCTAATGGAATTACAGAACAAGAACCTAATCTGTATTCCAGATTATCTGCTCGATATTTGGCTGTAGCGTGTGCTACTGCATCGGTGGCAATATCAACACCCACAACACTAATAGCGCTTTGCGCAAGTAAAGCCGATCCATAGCCTTCTCCACTAGCAATGTCCAACACACGTTTATTTAAAGTCAATTGCTTTGCAATTAAATAACGGTGTAGATGTTCAAGTTCTATATCACCTTGTAATTCAGGAAGATAACGTTCACCTGTCCACAACAAGGATTGCTCTAGACTATCATTCATTGATTGATTCCATTTTTATAAAAAAATAATACTGTGTTTTGACTCATTTAACTCTCATCCTTATATTGTTTATCGCAACACCCACTAAACCTGTACTTACACTACTACTATGGGATTTAAGCAAGAGTGCATCATGTACCCAATGATGTTGGATATGCTCTTGCTGCGTTCCTTCTGCTAAGGCGGCAGAAATCGTATAATCCCCGACTGGCAAGATAGGCATCATAAACTCAAACTCAGCTTCGAATTTTTCATTGGGGGAAATAATAAGAGGGGCATGTTTAGAAAAGTTGTAGGTGTTATCGCCAAAGAGTGGCTGACCTAGTCGGTCATTGACATGAAAACCGATAATAGGGCTAATGATGTTAATATTGGCTAGACAAGAAATGATAAGTTTGACTTTCTCTCCGCCTACTATCCAAGCTAAAGGTGTGTCGGCTTTATCGAGCAAAAGCACACTAATAATGTTAGCGCCGCCCTTTCCAAAACTTGCCGCATCGGGTACAAAACTAAATAGTTCAATATCGTTTCGGTAATGGCTTGAATTGATAAAGTCCTGACGCATGTCGCGCAGTTGCGCAGCACTTGATTTTTCTTCACCAAGATGTGATTTAGATGTTACAGCACTTTCACCTTGGAAAGATTCGTAATATTCAGCAAGATACTTTTGTGCCGCTTCTTTAGGTTCACCTTGGAATTTTGAAAGCCCTTTAATTAACCAGATTGCCCTTTGACAAAAATTGATCACTGCACCGGTGTCATGACTCACAAATAATACTGTGCCATTTTCCATAAACTTGCGTAGAAAGCGCATGCACTTTTGCGTAAAGAAAGCGTCACCTACAGATAATGCTTCGTCAATTATCAAAATATCTGCGTCAACATGAGCAATAACAGCAAATGCCAATCTCACCATCATGCCACTAGAATAAGTCTTTACCGGTTGTTCAATAAATTCCCCAATATCAGCAAAGGCAACGATCTCATCAAATCTGGCATCAATTTCATTATCACTTAAACCTAACACAGAGGCATTCATATAAACATTCTCACGCCCTGTAAATTCTGGATTAAACCCGGAGCCTAGCTCTAACAATGCCGCAACTCGCCCCCGTGTTTCTACACTCCCTGTCGTTGGATATAAAGTACCGCAAATTATTTGTAGCAGTGTGGATTTACCACTGCCATTACGGCCAATAATGCCAACGGTTTCACCTTTCTTTATTTCAAATGAGATATCTTTAAGCGCCCAAAACTCTCTAAAATAATGCTTCGGTTTTTGCCCGGTAATACGTTGTAATGTTGGATAAAAAGCTTGTTTTACCCGATCCTTGGGTTGATCATACACTTCAAAACATTTACTGACATTGCTAACCCGAATTGCAAAATCTTCAGAGGACATCAGCAAATCCTCTTCGGCTCTTTTGAAAAAACGCATAGCCCAGCCAGCTAATTAATAGAGCTGCCAGGCTGTAGATTCCCAAACCCAACCAGTTCGGAAAATGTCCAAAGATGAGTACCTCACGGGTTTGTTCAATAATAAACGTTAAAGGGTTTAACAGGATAAAGGGGCGAAACCGTTCTGGAACTGCTGAGATAGGGTAAAAAACCGGTGATAAAAACATGATCACGGTGGTAATCAGATTGATGCTATGACCCAATGACCGAAAATATACGCCCGCTGCGGTGAGTATCCAGGCAAAACCGGTAATAAGGATCACTAAAGGGCTTAAGATTAACGGTACAAAAACAGCGGTCCAGGGTAACGTGCCGTTAAATGTCAATAAAGCCAGGAGTAATACCATTAAGCTTACAAAACAATGAAATAAAGCCGCCCCGATTTGAATAACGGGTAATATTTCTATTGGGAAAATGACTTTTTTTACGTAGTTAACATTAGCAATAATCAAGCGCGGTGCAGTGTTGATCACTTCGCTAAAGAGGCTAAGCACAATCATACCGACAAACAGTAACAGGCTAAATTGCGCTTTATGCTCAGCAGTATCAACACCACCCCAACGCGCATTAAACACTTCAGAAAATACAAAGGTATAAACGGCGAGCATAAAAATAGGGTTAAAAAAAGACCACGCCAAACCCAGCACTGAGCCTTTATAACGCCCAATGACTTCCCGTTTACTCATGCGAACAATTAGTTGCCGGTTACGCCATAAGCTTTTAAGTAATGCAAAGGGTGATAAGGGTTGAGGCTCATGTGGATTAGTTGTTTTAATAGGCATTACTATTAATATCGGTTTTAAAAATGGTCAGCACTATAATCTTCAGGTCAAACCAGAGTGACCAGTTTTCGATGTAATATAAATCATGTTTAACGCGGGTATGCAAACAGGTATCGCCTCGCCAGCCATTAATCTGCGCCCAGCCAGTAATACCGGCTTTTACTAAATGCTTTTGCATATAGCCGTCTATTTCGTGTTTAAACTGTTCAACAAACACCACCCGTTCCGGCCTGGGGCCCACTATCGACATATCGCCTTTTAACACATTTATAAACTGGGGTAATTCGTCCAGGCTGGTTTTACGCAGAAAAGCACCCAGTCGGGTCGGTCTTTTGGTATGGGCCTGTCCCCACACCGGTTTGCCGTGTTTTCTGTCGGCATTAATAGGCATGGACCTAAACTTTAACATCTGAAAGCGTTTACCATTCCAGCTGACCCGTTCCTGCTTATAAAACACCGGCCCCCTAGAGGTTAATTTGATCAGTAAGGCAACCAACAGCAACAAGGGGCTGGTCAAGGTCAAAATCAATAAAGACAGGAGCTTATCTTCAAACCATTTAATTAACAGATTATCGCCATTCATGGGCGAGGCGGTCAGATTAATTAAGGGCAAGCCGCTAATCTGAGTAATCGAGTGATTCAGTAACCGCCAGCCCGCAATATCCGGTAATAACAGCACTTCGACCGAGACTTTTTCGAGGGCTTGGCACAGCGCTTCAATCTGATTAATGTCTTTGAGTGACAACGTGATCCAGACTTGATCAACGGTATGTTGTGCAAGATAAGCCAAGAGTTCACTTTGTTCTTCAAAATGTGCGCTGACGGATAAGCCTTGCCAGGTTTCCTGATGGATCTTTTGGGTCAGTGTGGCATTTCTTTCGGCGCTACCAACTAACACGATGTGCCTGAGGTTTAAGCCTTGGCGACGCGCTTTGCGTAATACAAGGCGAATGATTAAACGCATGCCGCACATAGCGATAAAGGCACTGATAAACCATAAGCCTAACCAGTGTCTGGAAAATTCGTCGGCATTTTTTGTAAAGAAAATAAAAGTCACCAGGCCGACTATCGATGCCAGCCAGCCGACTGCTAAGGGGCGTGCTTCTGCGTATAAATTGTCACCCCGCCAACTCCGGTATACTTTAAAAGCCGGAAACCACCAGGCGCTTAAGAGTACGGCAATGCCTAAAGCGTTAAGGTAATTACGCGGTAATAAGCCCTCATAAACCGGAAAACTTTTTGTAGGTTCTAATAAATAAAAACACACCAGACCGGTCGCAACGATTAAAGCCGCATCCATTAAGCGAATAAAAAATACCAAGAGACTGGCAAATTCCCGTGCATAGCCTGTTAATCGCATACCCTGCCCTGTTTTGTATTAACGTGTTAAAAGATTGATGAAGATAAAGCAAAAACAATGCCATTAATTTAAATCACTGTTTTATAAGCTTTAAATTAAGGGTGTTAACCAGCCCTAAAATAAAAATAGGTGATATCACTTACTTTTTTCTTAATTTGTGTGAAATGACTCATTTTTGCGTCTGGGATAATGCTGTAAGGGCTGAGGGCTGCCAGCCAAGGTCAGGTAAGGTGAATTGGAAAGTTTGCTTACGTCCTTCCGGGTCAAGCAATATGGGAATGCGCTTGTTCGGCTCAATCATTCTATTTATTAAGGCAAGTTGTTCGTTTACTTTTTGCTTTAAGGCAGCATTTGCCTGAGTGTCATAGAGTGCTTGATTAACGGCTTGCCAGTATGATTCAACCTCGGCTGGGCTTGCGTCATAGGTTTTGTTTAAGCTATCGGCCAACAGTTGGTAAGCTTCTGGCTTTTGCTGCTGATTTAATAAATAACCTGCCAGGGTGGTACGCGTTTCTAATTGATAGGGATTAATCAGCAAGGCTTGCTTAAGTATGTCGATGGCTGCTTGTTGTTTACCTGGCAATAAGCCCAGTAACTCGCCTTTGTAAGTTAAGGTAAAAGCGTTGAGTGGGTTATTATTAATAGCGGTATCCAGGCTTTTTATGGCGTAACTGATTAGCTCGTCACGCTTGTCCAGCGGCAGGCGCTCGGGTTCATTTTTAATGGCGTTTAAGACCAGCCAGCCCTGGCAACTTTGAAAGTATTCTATAGACGGTAATAACTGCTGGGCTTGCTCACATTGGCTAAAGGACGTGGCTACCGATTTTTTGCTGTTAGATCGATCAACTATCTGAAAGCCATAGGAAAGGGTCATTAATTTAATTAAGGCAAGCAGTCCGAAGACGCTTAATAAGCTGTAATAACTGGTTGCACCCAAGTGTTTTTGTAAGGTTAATATGCTGAGCTTGCCTTGCTTGTTTTGAACATGCCGACATAAATGCCCCAGATAAGCACCTAAGAGCATTAGCATGGCGGGTTGATAAAGATGAAAGTCCACGCTGGTATGTAACAGCATGGCCCCGCAAGCCAGTGCTAAAGCTAAGGGTTCAAGCTCCGAACTCTTTAATAAGGCTGGGGCGTAAAGTTGCTGAGCCAGTTTTAAAGTCGAGAAAACCCAGCCCAGGCACAGTAACAGGCCGATGGGACCCAGTTCAATTAAAAACTGTAAATAATCGTTATGGACATAATGTCCATATTCAGCTTCTACGGCAGGCCGATAATGGGGATATAACCAATGAAACAGGCTTAAACCCCAACCCAGCCAAGGTCGATCAAGATACATCTTCCAACCGGCTGCCCATAAAAATTCACGACCTGAACCGAGGCTATGCAATACTTGTGCTTCGGCATTCAGCGGGATTGGGGTGTTTATTTGAGAGCCTGATGAGTCCGTCAAAGACGGCAGTAACTGAGTGATTATTTTAGTGCTTTCAAAAGTTGAAACCAGGCGCTGCCATAACAGTCCATTATGTAAAAAGTCGCCGAGTATAAATCCTCCGAGTAGCCAGGCGCAGGTAAAGGTAATAGCGCGTTTAGCCTGTGGCTGCTGGCGACAGGCAAAGAATAAAATGCATAAGCCTAAGGCAAGTGCCAGTAAGCTACCTCTACCTTGGCCCAGGGTCATACCAAAGGAGCAGGCCGCAAGAAATAGTCCAAGTAAAAAGCTGTGTCGGCCTTGAAGGTAGGTTTGTATATAGTGTGCGCATCTTGGTAATAACAGAGCACCTAAAAAAGCACTGTTGGTATTCCAGTTAAGAAAAAAGCCTGCAGGTCGTGCGGCGTGTAAAACAAAGGCTTGGTAGGCGGTTAAAGCCACAGTCACAACGCCAAATACAATCAGCAGGTTATAGAAATATTGCCATTGTTTCTCAGAAGCCCAGTAGCCTAATAACAAGGCTAGTAATCCCGATAGAAAAATTAAGGTGCTCAAAAAGCTTTCGCTCGGTACCGGTGACCAGAGCATTGATAAAGCGCCCCAGACTATAAAAGCTGTAAACCAGAGTGTGATCGGATGATTGGGTAAGTAGAGTGAATTTTTATAAGCGGGATAGAGAACACAAAAGACTAAAGTGATCAGAACACACAGGGAGTCAGCTTGCCAATGGTAACTTGCTCCATCGCCCTGCATATTTAAGGCCATTAATAAAGCCAGTCCAGCCAGGCCGGTTGTTATCAATTGCGCTGAGAAAAGAGGGGTGGAGCTTTGGGAATGACGCATAGCTTCTTGAATGGATTTATCGTAATTAAATAGGCATGACTTATGCAATTTTTAAGCCAGTAAATTGAGTGGATTAATTGGTGTTGGGGGCTTAATAGGTGGTAATACCTATCGATTTTAAGTGCAGGAACGATTAAATGGTTACCAGAACACGTGCAGGATGGCACATGTTGGGATAAGGCCGTGGAATTTAGCCGGGATAGGTGTAATAGGATGGCGTAAAAAAATACTATTCATCAATCAGATAGCATCAGTTTTTTAAAAAGTGCGGCATTTCACGCAAAAACAGGTGATATCACAGAGTCTTTTAACAATGGAATGATACCGGGATTATCCTCAAAGTCTGTAAATCCGCTGGCTTATAAAAGTTGGTCTGCTTGTTGCTAAATAATGTTTATAAGGGGATCATTCGTGGATGATTCCTTTGTCATTGGTATCTTTATTTATTGTCAAGTTTATAAAGCTATCAACTGGGGTGTAGTCATTAAAAAGCAATGTTATTTAATAACGTGAAGTTGCAAGGCTTCACGTTATTTTTTTGTCTATCGTGTGGGTTCGGATTTATTTAGATGCGTGTATTACCTGTTTCCTTGGCTGGTTTGGCCACAAAAATGAGTTTAGGTTTGGTAGCGGCCTTGTGTGTACTACCCTTTTTATATCATCACAATGCCTTGCCTATCGTGTCCTATCATAGTGAATGGCTGGCGGTGTTGTTGGGCTTATTGGCTGTGCTGACAGCTTTACCTGTGCTGTTAAGTGGTTTTTTGGCACTGCCACGTGTGGCTTTATTGCCTTTAGGCCTGGTGGCCTTTTTATTTTTGCAAACGCAACTGTTATCACCCATTGTTAATGAGCATGTGCAAACAGCCATTGCTTATTTGTTATGGGCGGCGTTATTAATTATTTTTAGTTATAACTTACGCCAGTCGCTCCTTTTGTCGCATCTGGTGCAAACATTCGCCGTGGCATTATTGGTAGGAGCCGTGCTGGTAACCGTTATTGAGATAGCTTTGCGCTTTGTACCCAAAATGACGGAACAATGGGGTGGCTTGGGACAGCTTGCCAGTTATACGGATTATTTAAGCTTGGGCCTGGCTTCTGGACTCTATTGCTGGGCAAAGCGCGAGCATGCGCGGCATTGGCTTAAAGTGCTGCTGGTTGCAGCTATCACCGTCGTGGTGTTTGGCTTAAGTTTAGGATCGTCATCCGCCAGTTGGGTTTATTGGCTGGCTTTGCTGGTGTTGGCATTTTTAAGTCCAAATCGGCATTCACCCGCATTAAAGCAGATGTTACTGGCTGTTCTGGTGTTATTTGCATTTATTCAAGCGTTGGCGGATTTTGGGGGCTTGCCTGCAAAATTACATTTGCCGACTGCGAGTGAGCGGATTTTAGATGAGGTCGATGGGGCGCCAATTCGCTGGCATTTATGGCGGGCGGCTGGGCAGTTGTTTTTACAAACGCCGTGGTTAGGACAGGGTTTTGGTCAATTTGATTGGGGCTATTTTACCTTGGGTAATGCCTTACCTGCTTTACCGGACCGAATTGATAATGCCCATAATCTTTTCATGCAAGTATTGTCTGAGTTGGGCGTGTTTCCATTTATCGGCTTACTGATAGGCTTGGGTTTTTGGCTGCAGGGACTGCTTAAAACGCCTGCTACTTTAGAGCGCTGGTGGCTGTTGGGTCTGTTAGCGATTATTGGCTTACATAGTCTGGTT
>CAIPPE010000131.1 GCA_903866825.1 uncultured Methylococcaceae bacterium | reverse complement strand
TGGAACTTCAACACAAAAAGAAAGACTGAATTTATATTCAAAAAAGCTCAATTGAATTTGCTACAAAGACAGGTCTACAACAAGGAGTGGAGCAGAGGTTGGAAAAAGGATTAGAACAAGGCTTAGAGCAAGGCGAATGGAAGGAAAAGCTAAAAATAATAGAAAACGCCGTTCGAATAAGCTTACCCATGCAAATTATTATTGACCTCACCGGGCTTGATGAAGAACAAATCAGTTCATTACTGCCCAAGAGTTACCAGGACACTGGGGAGCAATAAAATATTGCCCCCCTAATGCCTGGTTGATCCTTGATTTACTTAGTCAACTTTGCACTTAATTGCGCTGACCATTGACCAAAATAAGTGCCTACAACAATAGAAATGGATATAACTATTAGCGGGTTACTAAGAGAGATACTTAATAAAACGTCTTGGCTTAATTTACCAGGAGTTTGTAATAAATAAGCAAATGTTGAAGAATATCCCAAAACACTTGCAGGAATTGTAGCTAGCTGCGGAATATTAGCCGCAAGGCACAAAACAACGACTGAAACAGCTACGGTAATGCCTGCTACTAAAGGAAAACCGAGAATAACGTCTGGTGATACGTTTGTTAATAAAATAGCTGTAAACCAAGCTAGAAATACGCCAAAAATGCCGCATACGATAGTGTTAATCAAGGCTTCTTTAGTTGCACCCAAGAAGAAATAGGCCGCCCAGGCTATAGTTGCAGCCCATATAAAAAACAAACCACTCGCGGGTCCAACAGCTAAAAATGTTGCTACCCCAGCCAACCCACCAATACTTAAAGACAATGCTGTTAGTTTATCCATAATACTCTCCGAAATTTCACCTCACTATTGTTGATTAGCCAGATTTCACATTGAGGTGGGCCTATGAAATCTAACGTTTAAAATATTCAAGCTTTCTATAACCACTTAAATCATATAACTTAAATATGATTTATATAATGCTAAAACTGACAATATCAAAAAGAAACTGCCACTGATTTTATGAAGTAAAGCTAACGAAAGCCTTTTTAATAAAGTACTCCCTACAAGAATACCCAAAGCTGACGTCAATATCAGCGCTATTGTCGAGCCTATCAAAACTCCAAGGGGGGCAATGGCGCTACTTAAAGCAACAACCGCTAATTGAGTTTTATCGCCAAACTCGGCAACTGTAATTAATATAAACGTTGTAAAAAAAATACTGTGGCCACTTTTTTCTTTAACAATCTCAGCTTCGCCTTCGTCATTTTGCCTTAATGAATTAACTCCAAAAAAAGCAAATAATATTGCAACCGTCGCAGATACGACATAATCAGGCAACCAACTTGCAATGGCTACGCCAAATACAACAGCAATAGAATTTAAAAAAACAAAAGCGCCAATAGCGCCCAGCAATACTGGTTTTGATCTGTATTTAGACGCTAATGTCATACAAACCAACTGACTTTTATCTCCCATCTCAGCAACAGCGATTAATAAAAAACTGGTTATCGAAGCCGTTGACAGCTCAGTCGGATTAACATTTGCAAATATTGATAAAACCCGCTCAACAAAAAAATGAAAAACTCCATTTAAATTGATCATATTTAAATGGCCTATTAGCGCATTCAAATTATTTTGAAGATTATCAGCCCATGCAAAGTACACGCTCACAGAATCCCTAGCCAATTAACTTTTATGGAGATTTATTATGCCAGCAAGTTATCTAGAATCATCATAACTATAAAACCAATCATCAGCGCAAATGTTGCAAAGCGAGATCGACCATTCGAGTGTGTTTCAGGAATAATTTCCTCACTAATAACAAACAACATCGCACCGGCTGCAAATCCCATTGCAATAGGCAATATTGGCTGAAACAAAGTAACGGCTGTTATACCCAATAAACCACCCACCGGCTCAACTAAACCTGTTAAGGTTGCAATGCCGATTGCTTTCCATTTATTGTATCCTAAACCGACCAATGGTAATGCCACCGCCAAACCTTCGGGAATATTTTGTAAGGCGATAGCAATGGCTAAAACAATCCCGTTCTTCAACTCACCAGAACCAAAGCTAACACCCACAGACATCCCTTCTGGAAAATTATGGATAGTAATTGCAATTATAAATAACCAGACTTTTTTTAAAGAGGATAAATGTTCTTCTGATAACGAATCAAAATGAACATGCGGTAATTGACGATCAGCATAATGCAGAAAAGCGGCTCCGACTAGCATCCCTAGTGAAACAATATAAATACCTTTACCAGACCAGACCAAATTACCGTAGGTTATTCCAGGGACTAATAAAGAAAATGCAGTAGCCGCCAGCATAACCCCCGCTGCTCCACCCAACAGACTGTTAAATAGATTACGAGAAATATTTTTGAAAAACAGAGCGGGTAACGCCCCGATTCCTGTTGCCAATCCTGCGACAATACTTGCAAAAAAACCAATGACGACTGTCTTACCAAAGATAAGATATAAAAATGCAAATACAATTATTTGAGAAAAAACAAACAAGCCTGCAAGAGTTGCCCAACGCTTTAAAGGTGGCATAGCCAAGAGCTTTTGATAATTGTCATTATCTTTTAATTGCCCTACTTTAATTTCAAAGAAATACTGTAATTTTGAAAGTGTTCTCGTTGTTATTGTCATAATTGTACCTGTATCAGCAGTTTTCTAATTATTGTCGGCATTATAGCCATTTACCACGTTTTAATACGGTTATTTAACGATTAGATTTAACCATAACTTCCGGCTGCGAGAAATAATTTCAGTTCATATCCAAAACTGACTACCCATCAACGATAGAAATTTTCTTAATAAACACCTGAAGCTGATCTATATCAAATGGCCAACTCAACTCATGCTGACTTTCAGGATGAAGTATAACCGGTATCCGTACTGCATATTTATCTTGCCATAAATCCTGCTCAGCGATATCGATAGTTTCGATTGTCAGTTTGGTATCATTTAACATACAAGCATTCAATAAGTCTTCAGCCTGTTCACAAAGATGACAGGCAGCGGTCCCTAAAAGCACTAAAGAAGTCATAAATGCTGCTTGTCTCAATGATGTAAATGAGCCGCTAACCAACGCTCGGCCACTTCTTCAGCAAGCCCTTTACGCCTTGCGTAATCCTGTAATTGATCTTTATCTATTTTCCCGACGTTAAAATACTGAGACTCAGGATGAGAAAAATACCAACCACTCACCGCCGATGCGGGGTACATTGCATAACTTTCCGTCAGCTCTATCGAAGTATTCTTAGTTACATTGAGTAATTCAAATAACTTGGCTTTCTCGGTATGGTCTGGGCAAGCCGGATAACCCGGTGCCGGGCGAATGCCTTTATAAGCCTCATTGATTAACGCATCAGAATCTAATACTTCATCTTCTGCATATCCCCAGAATTCCTTTCTGACTAATTGATGCATATATTCTGCAAAGGCTTCTGCTAGCCTATCTGCCAGAGCTTTTAACATAATTGAACTGTAATCATCATGATCTTGTTCAAAGTGCTGTAATTTTTCTTCTATACCAATACCCGTCGTAACGGCAAATGCTCCAATGTAATCGGCTATGCCCGATTCAATTGGCGCAATAAAATCAGATAGACAATAATTAGGTCGCCCGGGCGCTTTAATATTTTGTTGTCGTAGGTGATGCAGAACGTCTAATTGATTCTGGCGCGTGTCATCGGTATAAAGAACCACATCATCGCCCTGACTATTCGCCGGGTAAAAACCCACCACCGCACGTGCTGTTAACCAGCGCTCATCAACTATTTTTTTCAACATCACTTGAGCATCTTCGAAGAGCTTTCTGGCTTCAACACCCACTATCTCATCATCCAGAATCTTTGGGTAACTACCTGCCATCTCCCAAGTCTGGAAGAAAGGAGTCCAATCAATGTAACTGACTAACAGATCTAACGAGAGATTATCTATCACTTTATTGCCTAAAAAGGCAGGTTTTACCGGCTCATAATTACCCCAGTTAAACTTGTTCTTTCTCGCATCCTCTAAAGAATGTTGCTTTGTTTTAGCCTCACGACCTTTATGACGCTCTCTAACTTCTTCGTATTCTTCGTGAATGCTTTTGATAAAGTCATCTTTTAAGTCAGCGCTCAATAAATTGCTGGCCACTCCCACACCGCGTGAAGCATCGGTTACATAAACAGTAGGACCTTGATAATAAGGCTCAATTTTTACAGCAGTATGTGCTCTAGAAGTAGTTGCACCACCAATCATTAAGGGGATTGTAAAGCCTTGACGCTGCATTTCTTTCGCGACATAAACCATTTCATCCAACGAAGGCGTAATCAACCCACTTAAACCGATGATATCTACATTTTCCAAGCGTGCAGTTTGCAATATCTTTTCGGCTGGAACCATAACACCCAAGTCAATCACGTCATAATTGTTACATTGCAAAACCACACCTACAATGTTTTTACCAATATCATGCACATCACCTTTAACGGTTGCCATAAGAATTTTACCGTTGGTTTGTCTATCGCCGCCAGCCTTGTCTGCTTCCATAAACGGCATTAAATAAGCCACCGCTTTTTTCATCACCCGTGCTGACTTAACCACTTGAGGTAAAAACATTTTACCCGCACCAAACAAATCACCGACTACGTTCATACCGTCCATTAACGCGCCTTCAATTACGTGTAGAGGGCGTTCTGCTTCTATCCTGGCCTGTTCCGTATCTTCATCAATATAATCAGTTATGCCCTTGACCAAGGCATGTTCCAGGCGTTTATTAACTGGCCACTCACGCCATTCCAGATTTTCTTGTTTGACTTCATTGCTGCTGCCATCACCTTTGTATTTTTCGGCCAGTTCTAATAACGTATCCGTACCACTGCCATCATGACGATTTAAAACCACATCCTCTACGGCATCACGTAAATCTAGCGGTATATCTTCATAGATCGCTAATTGACCAGCGTTAACAATCCCCATAGACATACCGGCCTGAATGGCGTGATATAAGAATACCGCATGGATTGCTTCACGCACAGGGTTATTACCCCGAAATGAAAACGACACATTAGATACCCCGCCTGAAATCAGCGCATAAGGTAATGTTTGTTTAATTTCACGAGTGGCCTCAATAAAGTCTAATCCGTAGTTATTATGTTCATCAATACCCGTCGCTACAGCAAATATATTAGGATCAAAAATAATATCTTCAGGCGGAAATCCAACCTGTTCAGTTAAAATTTTGTAGGCACGCTGACAGATGTCGACTTTTCTAGCTTTAGTATCCGCCTGTCCATCTTCGTCAAACGCCATCACAATAACCGCTGCACCGTATCGGTGAACAAGTTTTGCATGCTTAATAAAAGCGGCTTCACCTTCTTTAAGAGAAATAGAATTAACTACGCCTTTGCCTTGAATACACTTTAAGCCCGCTTCCAAAATATCCCATTTAGAGGAATCTAGCATAATAGGCACTTTTGCTATATCAGGCTCAGCAGCTATCAACATCAAAAAGCGCACCATTGCTTCTTTTGATTCCAACATACCTTCATCCATGTTGATATCAATAATCTGCGCACCATTTTCTACCTGCTGTTTAGCAACATCCAGCGCAGCTTCGTAATCACCCTGAATGATTAGCCGTTTAAAAATGGCTGAGCCGGTCACATTGGTTCGCTCACCGACATTAACAAACAAACTATCTGAACCTATCGACATAGGTTCAAGACCGGCCAAACGGCACTTCTTTTCAATAGCAGGGATAATCCGCGGGGAATGATGTTGAACAGCCTCCACAATAGCCTTAATGGTAGCAGGTGACGTTCCACAACAGCCGCCGATAATATTTAAATAGCCATTTTGTGCCCAATCTGCCAACTCTTTAGCCATTTGCTCAGGTGTTTCATCATACTCACCAAACTCATTGGGTAAGCCCGCATTAGGATGCGCTGACACATAAGTATCAGCAATCCCGGATAACTCAGCAATGTATTGACGTAACTCAGTCGCACCCAAAGCACAGTTGAAACCAAAAGAGATGGGATTCACATGTTTTAAGGAATTCCAAAAAGCTCCCACCGTTTGACCGGACAGCGTTCTCCCTGAAGCATCAGTAATGGTGCCAGAAATCATCACTGGTAACTTTCTGCCAATATCATCAAAAACCTGTTCTACGGCAAAAATAGCAGCCTTTGCATTCAGCGTATCAAATACGGTTTCAATCAGAATAATATCCGCACCACCGTCAATCAGACCTAGCGTTGATTCTGTATAAGCAACCACTAGCTCATCAAAAGAGATATTACGAAAACCGGGATCATTCACGTCGGGAGACATTGAGGCAGTTCTAGCCGTTGGTCCTAAAACACCTGCGACGAAACGAGGCTTATCAGGTGTTTTAGCGGTATATTCCGACGCAGTTTGCTTGGCAATACGAGCAGCAGCAGCATTCAACTCATAAGCCAATAACTCCATGCCATAATCTGCCATAGAAATACTGGTCGAGTTGAACGTGTTTGTTTCGACTATATCAGAGCCTGCCTCAAAATAGGCGCTATGGATCGCTTTAATGATATCGGGTTGAGTCAATGACAATAAATCATTATTTCCTTTAAGATCAACATCCCAATCGGCAAAACGCTCCCCTCTAAAATCCTTTTCTTCAAGCTTGTAACCTTGAATCATAGTGCCCATGGCACCATCAAGAAATAGGATTCTTTGAGATAATTGTTGTTTTAATAATTCTGTATTGCTCATTGATTCGGCCAAATGTAATTATGTTGCCTAAATATAATCTTGCTTAAAAATCTAGCTAGTTCTATTATTTTGGATTATGTCTAGGAGATGAGCATGTCAAAACTAACCATTACTCAAGTTTTTAAAAGTGTTTTAGCTGCTTTTATTGGTGTACAAAGCGAAAAGAATAGAAAAGAAGCCTTTGAAAAAGGATCGCTCTCTGCGTATATCATTGCAGGTTTAATTTTTACTATGCTGTTTGTTGTTACTATAATTTTTATAGTTACAGCGGTTATTTAGTTATTACTGATTTCGAATCAGCAATAAAGCCCTTAAGTGAGCAATAAAAAAGCCCAAGTAAAACTTGAGCTTTTTTAACATCGTAGTAATGAATCTTTATTGTGGTGATTTAAAACTTTCCTTAATGTTCACAAACACTTCTTTCAGTCCACCGAATAAACTACCCACTGAAAAAGCTTCTTTAGTGATGAATTTGAGGCGTAAAAAGGCCACAATCAGGAAGCTAAAAAAGGAGGGTGATAATTCTTCATAAAGCGACTTCAAAATACCGCCAAAGCCGGTAAAATCACCTTGATTTTTTCTATCGGCGCCGTTGATCGCTTCATAGGCAGCGCCACCTTCACTCGCTCTAAACGACTCCAAAATGTTGATATTGATGTATTGGAACAAAAAAACCAATAAAAAGAACGCCGCAGCACTCACCGCAACCCAAATAATAACATTATCCAATTTTGCTTTTATAGCTGACTGGTAGATCCAGATTGCTACAAAAACCATTATCATACCGCTTATCATAAGTTATACCCCTTTATTTTTACTATTATTAATTATATTTTTGTTAGGAAATAATACATAAACTGACATTTTAAAATCATTTTAGAGCCCTCTTTTTCAACAACGTTACATGACTCATATTTTTCTTGCCCAAGTTTAGTTTGTTTATTGATATCACCATTTTCGACATAGTATTTAATATCAATTTTCATTTCCTTTGTTCGACCCACTGAGTCAGTTGCGGTTTGTTTTAGAATACCATCCGCTTTAAAATCCCATTCCATCGTGAGATTTTTTTGTTCTCCGTCTAACTTCTGCGCTTCTGCATAAACCTTCCATTTACCTAAAATTTCAGAATTACTTTTTAACTCAACGTCAGCACTTGCCGTAATAGCAAAGAAAAGCGCCGCCAATGGTAATATTTTAACGTATTTTCTCATTATTATTATCGCCCCTAATCAATCATCCTCAAAAACGGAATCCAAACTATACCACATTGGCCTTCCAGCATTAAGAACAATAGTCAGCAATCAATGATTTTCCATAATATTTTCATATTCACCTACAATAAGCCTTGACTTTAAGTTTGCCTGACGTATCATGCAACATCCGCTTGCTATGAATTTAGCAATTTATCAAATAAAAATTATCTACGTAGGAGACACATACATGGGATTTATTTTAGATCT
Source organism: uncultured Methylococcaceae bacterium (assembly GCA_903866825.1). Taxonomy (GTDB): domain Bacteria; phylum Pseudomonadota; class Gammaproteobacteria; order Methylococcales; family Methylomonadaceae; genus Methylobacter_C. Next base: position 20,398 of record CAIPPE010000131.1, on the reverse strand, counting down.
TACTGAAACATTAAAAACACCAGCTGGCATGGTAGGGGCTGTTGTTGTTGTAGGTGCTGTATACGCCCTTTTAAAATGGGTATTTGCTGAACATCCAGATGACGAAAAGTAAGCTTAACCAATAGGTTCAGGTTTATATTTAGGCCCCTAATTCTCCGTTAAGGATAGTTAGGGGCCTTATTTTTATGTAAAATTTTCGACACTAAACACCGCAGTCTGTATTATAATTTACACATTTTCAATAATGAAATGTATAAATCTATAATCAATCAGGTTTCAAAGCTTCAATCCAAACAAGTTCCTGCCACTGGAATAGGTTTATTCAGAGTTCTTTACGGCTTAGTCACCCTACAAGAAATTTTATTTCTGCTGTATTTCAATCATCTCATATTCGACCCTATCCCCTATATAGACGTAGAATTCCCAATGATTCCTTTTTTTCTATGCGTTTGGGGCGTTACTGCCTGCTTTGTTACTCTCGGCTATCACTATAAATTTTCTATAATATCCAACTATATCATCTGGATCATTTTCGTCAACTTCACCACAATGCAACGTGATTTTGATGGTGGTTTTGATACCTTTATGATCGGCGCTGGATTTTTTCTAATTTTTATGCCCGGTGACCGCGCATTTTCACTGGATAAACTAAGATATAAACTTAGCACCCCATTTACTCATTACAGCACCTATCCAAAACCCACTGTTTCAAGCTTGGCTTATTACTTGCCGGTACTGATAGGCCTTGGATTTTTATATTTTGATTCCGCCATACACAAACTTTTTGCCGAACATTGGAGAAACGGATTAGGTTCTTGGCTGCCGTCAACACAACCCTATTATGTTTCAGCTATCGATATGTCGTTATTACTTAATAACGAGATTTTAGAAAAAATTATAGGCTATACAATTCTGGTTTTTCAGTTGACCTTTCCCTTCTTTTTTTCAATTTCACGATTAAGACCCATCTACCTACTCATTGGTTTAAGTATTCATCTTGGCATTACCCTATCGCTGAATATTTATCCCTTTGGCATTGGCATGGTTATATTTTATAGCCTGGTCGTCCCTTTTTCCTGGTGGCGCAAAATCGGCTCATTGCTCATCGCAAAACAGCCTTCTCTAACTGTATTTTATGACCAGCTATGTCCATTATGTAACCGTACTGTACTCATTCTTAACCACTTTGACATTTTTAACTGCATCGACTTCAAAAATGCTCAGGAATATGCCTCAAACTATCCGGCACTCTCTCAGCTATCAGAAAAAACCTTGCTGTTGGATTTATATGCACTTGATAGCGAAAATCGCCTTTATGCTGGCGTTGATACTTATATTCAAATTCTGCTAAAAATGCGTTATTTGGCCCCGATTGGCTTTGTCCTTGCCTTACCCGTCATTAAAACCCTGGCTATCAAAAAATATCGCGCTATTGCAGATTCACGTACACGTTTATCATGTAACACTGATTGTCTTGTTTCAGTCCCTCTGACCGACAATAATTTATATCATCAGTTATTTGAAACATTTGCCACTCAGAAGCCCAAAGCATTTTCAAGAAAGCTGACTAAAATCCTGGTCGCCATACTTATTTTGCAATTAAACAGCACGATACATTACGCGCTTATTTACAGGCTGGATCTGGATATCAAGAAAGCCCCTATCAGCGCTCCGCTTGCAGAAGCGAGCAACGCGCTTATTATGGTCTCCCTAACCTTTTTGGGGATTACCCCGCACGCACTCTACCTACATGACCATTTCGCCGGCTACGATCATATTTTAGCGATTACATACACGGATAAAAATGGCGTTGAGCAATGGCTACCGTTTGTGAATGAACAAGGTCGATTACTGGCACCCAACTGGGGGCGTGTTCACTCTATGTGGGCAAATATTGCTGTTACGCCTACTATTAACAACGTACGGCTCGAAAAATTTATCATGAAGGTTACAGCCTTCTGGGGGAACAAACTAGGCTTAAACATCAATGACACCGTATTTACTATCAAGATGAAAAAGATTAATGCACCCAGTTATTGGGTTTATGATCAGTTACACCTAAACTTTGCAGCACCGTGGACGAATATCGGCTCGGTAACGTGGCATAATAATGTGATCTCTTATGATTTGCCTGAAAATATCAATGCACTTTGAAAAGCTCAGTGAATTGTCATTCCAAGGCAGTGTCATAACATTAAGAATTCATCGTAAATAATATACTGCAGGGAAAGTCTGGCTTTCATAATCTGCAGTTCATGAATCAGCATTTCTAACCTTTCCTGCGATAAATCTACCAAAGGCTTTCGACATGTTCCTACCTTGAAACCTACACAATTCATTAACGCTTTAATTGGGACTGGATTGGGTCCTGATTTCAATAATGCCCGGCAAAAACCATGGATAGCCTGCATGATGATTCTGGACTGATTCAGATCAGCATGCATAAAACTGGCAACCAGCTCATTCATCACCTTGGGAATAATGTTTGCGGCTACAGAAATCACCCCAACGCCTCCGACTGAAAGAACAGGCAGCGTCAGTGAATCATCGCCAGAGAATACCGAGAAAGGCCTGCCAAGCCGAGAAGTTCTGTAGATAACCTCAGTTATTTGGTCAAGATCGCCATTAGAGGCCTTTAATCCGGCAATTGACGGACACTTTTCACAGAGTTCCATGATGAAATCCGTCCCCAATTCGATTCCGGTTCGACTCGGTGTATTATAAAGAATCAGTGGAATACCCACCTTATCCAACTCCTGAAAGTGTTCAAGAATACCTTCTGGACTGGGTCTATTATAATAAGGCGTTATCACCAAACAGGCATAAGCCCCAAGCTCTGCCGCGCGCTCTGTTAATCTGAGCGCTTCCCGCGTACTGTTCGAACCGGTTCCAGGGATAACCTTGAGATTTGTATTTCGGGCTGCTTCAAACACCGTTGCTGCGACCGCCTCCCACTCCTCTCTAAGCAATGTCGGCGCCTCGCCGGTCGTGCTACAAGGTACAATTGCAGCAGTTTTACTATCCGCATGAAATTTGACCAGCTCAGCGAGCTTTTCCCGATTAACAGATTGCTCCGTATCATCAAAAAATGGCGTAATAAGTGCAGCAATTGAACCTTTCAATAATTCCATAATATTTTCTCTGAACGTATCAAAATCATACTGATTAGCACATGCGTTCAGCACAAACAGCTAACATCTCTGCTTCATTGAAAGTCACAGTAGAGTTGCTGACGATACTTTTCGGCAAAAAGCTCTGGTAATGTTTAAATCCGGCCCGGGAAACAAACATGACTTCAATATCAGGAATCCCGCATAGATATTTCAAAAGACTCAGGGCAGCATGACCAGTCGAGTTAATATAAACTCTCGGCTTATCACACCGGCTTTTTATAACCCTTGAAAGCTCATTAAGTCCCGATAGCGTATTATTAAATCGTCGTAAAAAAACGGTTTTTCCTTCGCTACGCTGAACGAGTAACCATGTGTTTTCATCATTATCAAGACCAAAAAAGGTTTGAAGGGGCATATAGTTTTTTTCACCTTGTAGTTAAGACGAATCTATCTTAAACAATTAGGCATAAATTTTTTGTAAAGATATAGGGCAACTCTATAAAAATTATATAAAATGAATCTTCAGGGTTTTTAGTAGCGGATGCAAGCACTTCGCCTAGGGTTTTAGCTATTGTTCAGGTGCTGGAACAGATATAAAACTATATGACTGGCATCCCCATTCACCGTGGGCAACACTTTTATCCCACCAACGCAAACGATATTCGCGTCTTCACTGGTATTTTCCCCTGTCAGTGGACGATCATCATAATAAGGCTTGATTGTATTGACAGCAAGAAATACCCATTCCCCTCCATTAATACGACTTTCTATCCAGCCCCCTTCATGTACAAACTTTGTAAAATTAATCTTGACCCGCTGACCCGAATCACCCAGCTCAACTAACGCTTCAGGAATGGGGACTAAATGTTCTGTTGTATTCGCTATCCCGATAACACCTAAATCATGACCAATCGCATCCGTGTATTTAAGACTCACCTTAATACGGTTAATCTGACTTAATAAACGTCTTTGAATACAGGGTGTTGGTGCTGCTGGTGCATTTGGAAATACGGTGGGCGGGGGGTAATTAATGGTTTCTGTACCAGAACCCGATACCATCATGGTTTTATAGAAAGGGGATTCTTTTGCGTCACGTTGAAGGCAGGGATGCCAGTGTTGCAACATCCAGATATAATAAGCGAGATCCGACTTGGTTTCATTTCTAGCTATTGCCGGTGGCGCTCCCTCTGCTTCCGGTGGCGCTCCCTCTGCTTCCGATGACGCTCTCTATGACGCAACTGCCTCTATCTCCATCTACCACGCCGCTCTCACTATCACCGACGCCTCTCTACAGCGCTCGGACGCCAGTTTACTTGGCTTCGAGGACTGTCTATATTAGGACGCAAACTCACGAAACCATTTTTAGTATTGCATCATCATTCTAGTCATGATATAAATTACTCGTGCTTTTTTATATTAGCGCAAAATAAATAAAATAATTTAAACCCCGTTGGAGGATATATTTATGAAAAAAATCTTAGCACTTTTGGCTTTGGCGTTAATGATTGTTGGTTTATCTGGCTGCTTGGATGATCCAGATTCATCAAAACAAAAAGTTTCTAGCTCTATCTCTCTTTAAGCTAAACAAACTGATCGACCAAAAAACCCGGCCTAGGCTGGGTTTTTTGTTTTAAGGCTCCTGACTTTAAACCAGGCGCCCCCACAAATCATATTCATCGGCCTCTTCCAGCTCGACCTCCACAAAATCACCCACTTTAAGGTGAGTCGCGCCATCAATAAATACCTGACCATCAATTTCTGGTGCATCTGCCTTACTTCTTGCAACCGCACCTTCTTCGACAACCTCATCAATCAGTACCGTTTCAATCCGCCCTACCCGCTGCTGCAAGCGTGCTGCACTAATTTCAGCCTGATGGGCCATAAAACGCGCCAAGCGCTCTTCTTTAAGCTCTTCAGGAATTAAATCAGGCAACTCATTAGCGGCTGCGCCTTTAACCGGAGAATAGGCAAAACAGCCCACCCGATCCAGTTGCGCTTCTGTCATAAACTGCAATAACTCTTCAAACTCCTGTTCAGTTTCCCCAGGAAAACCCACAATAAAGGTGCTGCGTAAGGTAATATCCGGGCAAATTTCTCGCCATGCTTTAATGCGTTCCAGATTATTTTGAGTCGCTGCGGGCCGCTTCATTAACTTAAGAATACGGGCATTCGCATGTTGAAAAGGAATATCCAAATAAGGCAGAATTTTTCCTTCAGCCATGAGCGGAATCACTTCGTCAACATGAGGATAGGGATAAACATAATGCATCCGCACCCAAATCCCCAAATCACCCAGCGCCTCAGCTAAATCATAAAAACGCGTTCTAACTGATCTGCCTTGCCAATCACTCGCTTGATACTTTAAATCCAGGCCATAAGCACTGGTATCCTGGGAAACAACTAATAATTCTTTTACACCGGCATTAGCCAAACGCTCGGCCTCTCGTAATACATCATCAACGGGCCGACTGACCAGATCACCCCGCATCGACGGAATAATACAAAAGGTACAACGATGATTACAGCCTTCTGATATCTTAAGGTAAGCGTAATGGTCAGGGGTTAATTTAACGCCCTGAGGCGGTAAAAGACTGGTAAAAGGATCATGACGTGGGGGTAAATGCTCATGCACAGAAGCCACTACCTGCTCTAAAGCATGTGCTCCAGTTACTTTTAAGACTTGTGGGTGACGCGCTCTAATTTCATCTTCTCGGGCGCCTAGACACCCCGTTACGATGACTTTACCATTTTGAGCCAAAGCCTCGCCAATACTATCCAATGACTCCTCAACCGCTGCATCAATAAAGCCACAGGTATTAACAATCACTAAATCAGCATTCTGATAAGTCGATGAAACGTCATAGCCTTCTGTTCTAAGTTGCGTTAGAATTCTTTCACTATCAACGAGTGCTTTGGGGCAGCCTAAACTAATAAAGCCGACGGTAGGGATTTTTGCCATAAATATCTGTAAGGTCTAGGTAAATGGGGGATTTTTAATGCCTGAATAGAGTTTAACTAGCGAATATAGTTTGTTAATATCCAGCTATTGATCTATTTTAGCACTTTTAGAAGGTATCAGAATAATCAACGCTTAAGGTTTATTTAAGATTCCCTCAATATTATGAATGAAAAGAATAGATTTACTTGTTAAACACCTTAAATGTGAATCAATAAATTTGGATTTTTACCCATACAATCTGGATAAAATTAAGATTAACTTATGCGAGCATTAATTTTAGCACTCTCTATTGCGACAAGCTCATTACTGTTGCTACTTCAGCCAACTGAAGTATTAGCCGCATCAGAACAGATTGCTCATGATGCCTTGACTGCCCCAGCCTATAGCACTTATGCAAAAAGAAAAAATCATCGGCTGTATGCGAGTAAGCAAAAAAAAATAAAACCTGCTATCGACCTCTGGGAACGTATTCGCATCAGCATGAAAATCGCTCATTCACCCGCCGAGACGTTAGCGAATCAGGCCAATAATGGGCTATCTACCTCCATACCTTTTGACTTATCACTCAGTAAACCTTCAGGTAATGATAATGACCAAATTATCGTTAAAGATTCCCCTGAAGACCTACATAGACTTAACACTATAATTACCTCTGACTCGGCAACTATGGACCAAAAAGTTGCTGCAATAAGCGCACGTATTTATGCAAGAATCCATTCTGCTTCAGACACTGGGAAAACTGACTCGCTTGTTTTTACAAAACCAACGGACTTTGAGTCTCTACAACTAAGTAACCCTCTTAATAATCAAGGCATTCTTCAAAAAACCAACTTAACCCCTGACGCAACCACCACCCTACAAGACCCTAAGCCCTTAGACCCTCAAGAAGCCATTAAACTGGACCGAATCAATAAACATATCACTTGGTTCTCTCAACACACTGACTATCTACACCAAGTCGCAGAACGTGCTCGCCCCTATCTTTATCATATTGTTGAAAGCCTCAATCAAAACAAACTGCCTTATGAACTGGCTTTACTTCCGATTATAGAAAGTGCTTACCAGCCCACTGCATTATCACCCAAAAGTGCTGCGGGACTTTGGCAGTTCATACCCAGCACCGGTCAAGAGTTCGATTTAAACCAATCTGAATATTATGACGCAAGGCTAGACATTACCTCTTCTACACAAGCAGCCATGCGCTTTCTGCAATTTCTTAACACGCACTATAACGGCGACTGGCTGCTTGCATTGGCCGCTTATAATTGTGGTGTAGGCACCGTAGATAATGCGATACTTCGTAATAAAGTAGAAGGGTTTAATACGGACTATTGGTCATTGCGCTTACCCGAAGAAACGCTGGAATATGTGCCCCGCTTCCTGGCACTATCCAACATTTTTTCAGACCCTGATGCTCACGGATTAAAACTGTCGCCTGTCAAAAACGAACCCTATTTTGTAAAACTCAAAATAGATCGTAAACATGAGATTGACTATCTGGCTAAAAAGGAACTTAAAGAAATTGCGCAACTGGCCAACCTGAGTCTTGAAGAGTTTAACGAACTCAATCCAGGCTATATCAACCCGACACTTCCCAATTCTGGGCCATTTACCTTGTTGATGCCCTCAGAAAATGCCCGTCAATTTAATAAACACCTGGGAACGGCAGCCCTGTTCGTTCTTAATAATGATGAATCGCCCACCCTTGGCGCCAACCTGCTTGACCCACCAAAGGCACTGATAAAGATTAAAAGTTCAGATTTTGATTTTCTTACCCTACTCAATGAAACTAATCATTCGAAAGCTAAGTTTGACTTTGCTTTTTTTGACCAAACCTCAGATAAAACAAAGCTGCAATAAAAACTGACAAAACATCAAAACAATCCACCTACCTCAACGACTATTAAAGACTTGAGTCGCTAAGTTCATCTTTCTGTCATACATTTGTAATAACATAGTCAGGTTATAAGACTAACAGAACACTGCACTACGTTTATAGATAACCCTATTTCAACATTATGACTGGACGAAAATTTCCTGAACTTGAGCAGCTTGGGCGCATCATCGATCGACTAGGAGACAAAGCACACACCCAAATCATTGAACGAATCGAGTATAAAAAACAGCAATTTCCTATCCACTGTATTACCTTAGGATCAACTGATCCGGCGGCTCCCGTGTTAGCCTTTTTTGGCGGCGTACATGGCCTGGAAAAAATTGGTTCTGAAGTTATCCTGTCTTACATGGAAACCATCAGCGAATTACTTGACTGGGATGAGGAGTTGATGAGCCGACTGGAGAAATCAAAACTCGTCTTTGTTCCAATCATTAATCCGGTAGGCGTCTATTTGGGAACGCGCTGTAACGGTAATGGCGTTGATCTTATGCGTAACTCACCCGTGAATGGCGTAGGCGTAACCAAAGTCTATAGCGGTCAAAACTTCAGCCGCCATTTACCCTGGTATCGAGGTGACATTTTAAACATGGAAAAAGAAGCCTTAGCCTTATGTAATATAGTCAAGCAACAGCTTTTTCGATCGCCTCTATCAATCGCTCTGGACTTACACTCAGGGTTCGGCATTAAAGATCGCTTATGGTTTCCCTATGCATCACGAAAAACGCCCTTTGCCTTTATTCCACAAACCCTGGCATTAAAAGAACTGTTTGATCGATGCTATCAGCACCACATCTATAAAATAGAACCTATGTGCATGGAATATGTCATCAATGGGGATTTATGGGACTATCTTTTCGATGACTATATTCAACAGTTTTCAACGACAAAATTATTTCTACCATTAACCCTTGAAATGGGCTCATGGCTCTGGTTACGTAAGAACCCGTCACACCTGTTCTCTCGACACGGACTTTTTCACCCTCTGTTACCGCACCGCCAACAACGGGTATTCAGGAGGCACTTTCTGCTTTTTGATTTCTTACACCGCAGCCTTTTATATCCAGATAATTGGGCACATTTGCAACCCCAACAAATCGTAAATTATTCATCACAAGCTCAGGCGCTATGGTATGACTAATTCGATAGGCCAAAACTGGCTCTTACTGCGTGGCCTAGCGCGTGAATCAGCGCACTGGGGAAGTTTTATTGAGCACCTGCAACACAGCTTCCCAGACGCTACAATAAACGTCCTGGACCTACCGGGCACCGGTCGCTTTCACAAAGAGGCTAGCCCTAAAACTATCAAAGAAATCACCGAAACAACCCGGCAAAGAGCGATTGATAGTAACTACACACAACAACCCATAACGCTTTTAGCGGTTTCGCTCGGTGCAATGGTGGCCTGGGAATGGATGTATCGATATCCTAATGAGATAAGTGGCAGTATTTTAATCAATACCAGCTTTGCTAATTTAAGCCCCTTTTATCAACGACTCCGTTGGCAGACTTATCTTCAGGTTATTACCTTGCTCAGTCAAAAAAATATAAGTCATCGAGAACGGGCTATTCTGGAATTAGTGAGTAATACCCCTGACATAGCCAACAAAGCAGGACCCGATTGGACAGAGATACAAAACCAGCGTCCCATCAGCTTTAGTAACGCCTTTCGGCAAATCGTTGCAGCCGCTAACTACCGGCCAAGTGATATTAGACCCAAGTCACCCGTTTTATTACTTAACAGTAAAACAGACAGACTGGTCTCCCCAAGCTGTTCGGAAAAAATACAACAAAAGTATCACTTAGAACTAAAGCGTCAAGACTGGGCAGGACATGATTTAACACTGGATGATCCTGAATGGGTAACGAGCCAGCTAAAAGACTGGGTTAACAACCACAACACCTAGCAATAAATTCGCTTCTAACCTCTCAAGTGCCCGAGCAACATCTTATTCCTACAAGATTAATAAGATTTACTTTGACAATCTCAATATAGTGCCTATAATGAACCCAGCTTGAAAATATGATTTACCCTCTGTTTACCGTTTCGATCTTTCTCCTAGTAGTAGCTCGTCCTTGTTTCTTTAAGTAATTTCTAAATTTCTCTGCTTTATCGGCCGATAAGGCCTTATTACCTAATTTTATACAGGACTTTACAATGTCAGCAATCACTACTGGTACCGTTAAATGGTTTAACTCTGATAAAGGCTTCGGCTTTATCGAACAAGCATCAGGTCCCGATGTATTCGTACATTTTCAACAAATTAACAACTCTGGCGGTTATAAATCGTTAGACGAAGGCCAAAAAGTTTCTTTCAGCGTGACTCAAGGCCAAAAAGGCCCACAAGCTGAAAACGTTACTGTTATCTAAATAGTAGCATTGATTGTAGAGCATTCATGCTCTACAATCTGCTTCAAAACAAACAAGTCTCTCGATCAGTATTATTTTTTTAATAATAACTCTTGAACTTATTTGTAAAGGCTATATCTTATAGCCTGTAAACCACAAGGGGGCGACATGGCTTCGACGTGGGTAGCGAAACCTTAAGTGCATGTCGAGGACTGTACACCTCGTAAATCCTACAGAAAAAAAGTATTCGCAAATGACGAAAACTACTCAATGGCTCTAGCTGCTTAAACACAGCACCATTCCTTTGACCATCTGTGCTTATGCGGGTGGAGTTCAGCTTGCTGAACGCTCAGAGGTCATCTACATAAGATCGCACTGAAGTCTGTCCGGTATGGATGTGCTAAAACCTTACGGAATCGTTAATAACACTCTTGGCTCGTCGGGTGGTTGTTAGCTAAATTAAAGAACGAGATAAACATGTAGACCTTATGGCGGAGTACTTGCGGACGGGGGTTCAATTCCCCCCGCCTCCACCAACTTAAGATTTTAAGAAGTTTAAAGAACCCGCAAGTCGAAAGGCTTAGCGGGTTTTTTATTGCCCAGCAAGATCCAACATAGCGCGTAAACACTAAGATTAGATTACTTAAGAGTCACAAGATGAATGAACACTTTTTAACTGAAATAGAAATAAAGCAGTTTAAATGTTTTACCAATTTTATAGCCACCGGCTTTAAGCGTGTTAATTTGATCGGCGGCAAAAATAACTTTGGTAAAACGGCATTTATGGAGGCTTGCCTGATCAATGTTAGCTCCAGAAATATTAATGCAATGATAATGGCAATTTTCAATATTAAATATAAAAGAGAAAACCTCAACTTAATTAATACAGCCATCAACTTTCAAAACCTCAACTTAATTAATACGACTGGCCACTATCAAAACTTCTTAGATGCTACACGAAACTATTCAGCTAAATCTAATTTAGGTAACACAGAGTTTTCTATCATCGAAAAAGATGCCACAAAAATATATCAGTTTAAGATTAATGGTCACTCAAAGACTATTAATGCCAATGAATTAAGTATTATTCCTGAGCCTGACTCTACCATTAATTTTATAGATAACTTTGGCTGGTGTAACGACGACCTTACTGAAGCTTATCAAGCCATCCAACAACAAGATCAAGAAGATAATCTTAATGCCTTTATTAGAGAATTTGACGACAGCATTGAGAGTTTCAAAATTATAGGTAATAAGCCACAATGTAAAACAAGGGGTGAATACCGCGACATCGTCGAGTTTGGTGACGGCTTAAGACATTATATTTCTATCATCTGCGCACTTTATGCGTGCAAAAACGGTTACTTATTTGTTGATGAAATCGATAACGGCATTCACTACACTCAATTAGACCGCTTATGGGAACTCATTTTAACGCTATCTAAAAAAACCAATAGCCAAGTTTTTGCGGTTACCCATTCCAAAGAAATGCTGGAGTCATTTGCTCGAGTGGCTAAAAAACTGGATGAGCAGAATATTAGCTATACCACCCTTGTTAAGAATAATCAGCAGGAAATTAAAGCCATAACGCATGACTATGAGATGCTTTTAGACAGCATTGAACAAGAGCGAGAAATAAGAGGATGGTAAAGGTTGCTATAGTTTGCGAAGGGAACACTGACAGAGAGTTTTTTGAAACATTAATTACCCATCTTGAGCTTGATCTAAAGCGAGCTTCTTTCTATCCGTTTAACGGAAAAAATTTTATTTTTGATGCACAGAATAAAAAATATGAAGAACTGAAGCAGTTAATCAGTGCTGATCAAATTCGAAAGGTATTATTTGTGGTTGATGCCGATGAACTATCGGCAAATTCTAGTCATGGGGGCTTTGATAATACAGAAGAAAATTTAAGCGCTGTTATCAATAAACTCGGCTTTGGCAATGTAGCAGTAACCCATATTATGTGCGACCCTCTCTCAAAAACCGGCTATTTAGAATCCCTGATTTTATCTACGATCTCCACCTCACAAAGAAACTGCATAGAATCTTTCTTAAAATGCTCACAATTTAAATCTAAAGAAAACCACAAGACAATTTATAATCAAATTTATAAACGTGCCTACCCTAATGCGCCTTATGACTTTTCACATTCTCACTTTACGGAGTTGAAAGCCATATTAACTAATCTGTTCAGGGAATAAGTGAGGGTTTTTATACCCCAATGGCGCGTATTAAAAAATATAATGAGTAATCGATCTTCGATAAAATCACTAACAACTAGTAAACGAGACACTTATGAAACCAAACATGGGCACGCCAGATCGTATTATTCGAATTGCTATAGCTATTTTTCTGCTCGGCTATGCTTACTGGCAAAGTAGTTGGCTTGCGTTTGGATTTTCAATCTTCACCTTTTATGAAAGTTGGGCTAGTTGGTGTGCTTTTTACCAATTAATCGGTCGAAATCATTGCCCTTTACCCAGAAATAATAAATAGCTATACCTAATAAAACCTGTAGTTTGTCGCTACAAAAATGCTTGAGACAAGTCGTAGAGCTTTTGTTATATTTATGCGGGTTAGTTACTATCAGATAAATTATGATTAAATCCCCACAAGATAATCTTGAAAGTGCGCCTGAACTGGTTTTGCAATACGCTCAGGCATTAGTTGCTTCTGCATCGCACGAGCTGATTATTTCAGAGAGATATCAAAAGCGTATTAATGAATTACAAAAACATAAGTCAGAATTATGCATTGAGAATTTGACTTTGAGAACTGCCTTGCAATTCATACTTGAGGCTGAAGAAAAGCTGCTACAACGCGAAGAGTCATTACTAAAACACCAACAAAAACTGGAAACCATACACAATCATCTACCCGCGATGATTGCCTATTGGGACAGTAACCTGATCAACTGCTTCGCAAATAAGGCTTATGAAGAGTGGTTTGGAGTGACTCCAGAAACCATGGCAGGGATGCATCTTTGTGAACTTTTAGGAGAGCGGCTTTATAATTTAAATTTGCCTTATATTCAAGCCGCACTGGTCGGAGAGCGGCAATTTTTTGAGCGCCTGCTTACTGATGCCTCAGGCGTTGAACGTTTTGTCCAGGCGCACTACATACCGGATGTGACAGATGGCCAAATTAATGGCTTTTTTGTACTGATCACTGATATCACCGAGTTGAAACACTCTCAGCAAAGACTTTTCAAGTCTGAAGCCAGCTTACGGGCCATGTACGATAACCTGCCGTTTTTAGCCTGGATGAAAGACTGTGAAGGCAACTACATTAGCGCTAATCAAGCCTGGAAAAATGCAGTTGGTTTAACTTACGATGACAACGTTGCCGGGAAAAACGATTTTGATTTCTGGCCTAAAAAGTTGGCTGAGCATTATCGACGTACTGACCAGGAAGTCCAACACAACCTCCAGCAAAAAAGGCTAATTGAAAAAACACTCAATCTAGGCAAGGAGCATTGGACAGAAACCTTTAAATCGCCTGTGATCGATGAAAATGGTCAGTTACAAGGCACTGTTGGCTTGTCCCGTGACATTACCAATGATCAAAAAGCTGAAGAAAAGTTGAAATTGGCCGCTTCTATCTACGAATGTAGTAGTGAAGCCATGTTGGTCACTGACTCTGAAAACCTGATTATCGGTGTTAACCCCGCCTTTACCCAAATAACAGGATATACCCTGGATGAAGTATTAGGCAAAAACCCAAAAATATTTAGCTCTGGCAAGCATAACAAGGATTTCTACCAAGCAATGTGGGACTCGATTATCAAAAATCATTTCTGGCAGGGAGAAATGTGCGATAAAAAGAAAGACGGGGAACTACACACTAAAAAGATGACTATAAACGTTATCATGGATAGTAATGGAAAGATTGACCGGTACATCTGTCAATTTTCAGATATTAGTGACGTCAAGAAAAACGAGGCATTGATTTGGCACCAGGCCAATTACGACGCACTGACCAATCTGCCCAACCGCCGACTGTTTATAGACCGTTTAGAGCAGAAAATCTATATAGCCGAACGAATGAACAGCTCGCTTGCAGTATTGTTAATCGACCTGGATCGATTTAAAGAGATAAACGATACTTTAGGACATCAGGTGGGTGACTACTTACTGGTGGAAGTTGCCAAACGCTTAACAGACTGTATAGGCTCTACAAATACAGTTTCTCGACTTGGCGGTGATGAATTTATAATCATTTTATCCGAGTTGAATGATCATAATCATGCCGAAATCACTGCCGAAAAAATTCTTGCCAGCCTTAATCAGCCTTTAAAACTCAATAATGAATTGATCTATACCTCCTGCAGTATCGGTATTTCCATGTACCCCAACAACGGGAATACGACAGACGACTTGATCAAAAATGCCGATCAGGCCATGTATCAATCCAAACAATCCGGGCGCAATTGTTTCAGTTTTTTTACCGGCGATATGCAGAAATCAGCACTCGAACGGCTCAGGCTTTCCGCAGAGTTACATAGCGCTCTAACCGAAATGCAATTCTGTCTGTTTTATCAACCTATTGTTGAAATAGCCACCGGCAAAATTCATAAAGCCGAGGCCTTGATACGCTGGCGCCATCCGATCCGAGGCTTAATAAGCCCTGCAGAGTTTATTCCCATCGCCGAAGAAACCGGACTCATCGTCAAGATGGGCGACTGGATTTTCAAAGAAGCCTGTCATTTTGCGAAACATATCAGTAATATCAGTCAGCAGGCTTTTCAAATCAGCGTCAATAAATCACCTTTGCAATTTCGTGAACAGCAAAAGAGCGAGGATTGGGTAAATTACTTAAAGGAACTGGAGCTTGATCCAAAACAAATTGTAGTGGAAATTACCGAAGGGCTGTTGCTAAATTCTGATTTCGGGGTAAAGAATAGATTGATGCAATTTCGCGATGCAGGGATTGAAGTGGCTATTGATGATTTTGGCACAGGGTATTCATCGCTTTCCTACTTATATACCTTTGACATCGATTACCTTAAAATCGACCAATCATTTACCCGAAACTTAAGATTGGGTTCGCCTGAAATGGCAATTTCAGAGGCTATTATCCTGATGGCTCACAAATTGGGCTTAAAAGTTATTGCCGAAGGCGTGGAAACCAAAGCACAACTTGATTTATTAACTGCTGCAGGTTGTGACTTCGTCCAAGGCTATTACTTTTCCAAACCGCTCCCTGCAGATGACTTTGTGGCATTAATAAAAAATGTAGCTTAAAAATGTGATGTGCTCATAATCCAGCAACAGCTGCGGATACACTGTTCTTATAGCACCAACTCTTTTCTTCAATGCCGTACTACCACCCCATAACAATTTTTCATCAGGGTCTAAAGCTATAAATACAAAGCCATTTCAAATAGCATGCTAAATTCAATAAGCTGGTATATTTTTTGCTATCACAGTTAGTACTCCCAAACTTACATTACACTATTTTCATGGCCGAAGATTTCTCACAATTTAGCGCAACTGAATTACTCTCACACTATAAAAGCAAATCTGCTTCCCCTGTTGAAGTCACCAAAGCCATCTTAGCCAGGATAGATACTTTACAACCCAGTTACAATGTTTATAGAGAAGTCAATCACCAAGCCGCTTTACAACAAGCCAAAGACTCGGAAACTCGTTGGCAAAAAGGCGCACCATTGGGTTTGCTTGATGGCGTACCGGTTGGCTTTAAGGATTTATTGAATGTGCAAGGTTTTCCAACCCGTAAAGGCAGCCTGGCCACACCTGATACGATACAAACAGAAGATTCACCGGTGGCTGCTCGCTTACGTGAATCGGGTGCTGTTATTTTGGGCAAAACCCAAACCGCAGAATTTGGCTGGAAAGGACTAACCGAAACCAAGTTGGCTGGTGTTACCCCTAATGCCTGGGATCGGGAATATGCCAGCGGTGGAAGTAGCGGTGGTGCAGCGGTTGCTGCCGCATTAGGCTTGGGGCCTTTACAAATTGGTACCGATGGCGGTGGTTCAATTAGACAACCTGCCTCAGTCAATGGTGTGTTTGGCTTTAAACCGACCTACGGGAGAGTTGCGGGTTATCCAGCTGCACATAATGGCACTTTATTTCATATCGGCCCATTAACACGTTCTGTTCATGATGCAGCGTTATTGTTAAATGTGATTGCCGCTCCTGATGTTCGGGACTGGACTAGCCTGCCTAAAGAAAATAAAGATTGGACGCAAAATATAAACGCCAGCATAAAGGGCTTGCGCATTGCTTATAGTCGCACGCTGGGATATATCAATGTGAATCCTGAGATTGCGGCTATTATAGATAAAGCGGTTAATCGACTCCGTGACCTGGGTGCTATTGTCGAAGAAGTAGATCCTGGTTTTAGTAATCCTGGGCCTATATCAGAAGTTTTAGCAGCAGAACGTGCGGCCCGTTTAAGACGAGATATCGGTGATGCAGGTATAGAACTACTGGACCCCAGTATCAAACAATCCTTGTTAAAAGCAGAAAAATATACAGTACCCGAAGTTGTTGAAGCTAATCGTCTGCGAGGTGAATTGGCTGTGGTTATGCGACGTTTTCATCAACGTTATGACTTATTGGTTACCCCCGTGACTTCTCAGCCAGTTCCTAAATTGGGCACTGCGCCAGAGGCTCCATTTTTATCACCCTTTAATCTGACACAACAACCTGCTGCATCTCTGCCCGTTGGAACGGATAGCAACGGCTTACCCGTGGGTCTGCATCTGGTTGCTGCCCAATATAATGATAGCCTGGTTTTGCAAGTCGCTCGTGCCTTAGAGCATCAGCAACCATTTCCACTATTACACCTGAGCGCTTTACGCGAGCAATCACCTAACTGGGACTTGGCATAAACAGGAATGGAAACTCATTTTCGTAACGTTGACATATTGGTTATTGGTGGCGGCACTGCCGGCCCCATGGCCGCTATTAAAGCCAAGCAAGCCAACCCCGAATTAAGAGTGCTACTGCTGGAAAAAGCCAATGTCAAACGCAGTGGCGCTATATCCATGGGCATGGACGGCCTTAATAACGCGGTGGTTCCAGGCCATGCGACACCGGAACAATATGTGAAAGAAATCACCATTGCAAACGATGGCATTGTGAATCAAAAAACGGTCATGGCCTACGCGCAAAACAGTTTTGCCATGATAGAAGAACTTAATAGCTGGGGTGTTAAATTCGAAAAGGATGCAACCGGGGATTATGCGGTACGTAAAGTACATCACATGGGTACTTATGTCTTACCGATGCCGGAAGGACATGATATTAAAAAAATATTGTATCGACGCTTACGACGTGAGCGGGTAGAAATCACCAATCGGTTGGTGGCAACCCGACTATTAACGACCGAGACCGGGCAAATTGCCGGGGCTATGGCATTTGATTGTCGTACTGCGGACTTTCATGTGATTCGTGCCAAGGCCGTTATTCTAGCAACGGGAGCCGCAGGTCGCTTAGGGTTACCCGCGTCCGGTTATTTATTTGGAACTTATGAAAACCCCACCAATGCCGGCGATGGTTACAGTATGGCTTATCACGCGGGTGCAGAATTAAGTGGTCTTGAATGTTTTCAAATCAATCCACTGATAAAAGATTATAACGGCCCCGCTTGTGCTTATGTGACTGGCCCTATGGGTGGCTATACCGCTAATAACAAAGGCGAACGCTTCATCGAATGTGATTATTGGAGCGGCCAAATGATGTTGGAATTTTATCGGGAATTAGAGAGTGGTAATGGCCCGGTATTCCTTAAATTAAATCATCTGGCAGAAGAAACTATCAATACTATTGAAGAGATATTGCATAGTAATGAACGCCCTAGTCGCGGTCGTTTTCATGAAGGTCGTGGAACTGACTATCGTGAACAAATGGTTGAGATGCATATTTCTGAAATTGGTTTATGCAGTGGACATTCGGCTTCTGGCGTTTGGGTTAACGAGCACGCAGAAACTACTGTGAAAGGTTTATATGCGGCGGGGGATTTGGCGTGTGTCCCACATAACTATATGTTGGGTGCCTTTGTATACGGTAAAATTGCTGGAGAGAGTGCGGTTCACTATTGCGCCAGCACTGATTTTTTAGCCTTTGATGAACAACAAATTAAGGCTGAACAAGCACGTGTCTGGGCACCCCTAACACGTGTTCAAGGTTTACCCCCCTTACAGGTCGAATATAAATTACGCCGTTTGGTTAACGATTATTTACAGCCACCCAAAGTGACCCGCAAGATGGAAATTGGTCTGGCGCGCTTTGCAGAAATACGTGCCGACCTTAAACACATTGCAGCAAAGAATCCTCATGAACTGATGCGGGCTATGGAAGTTCATGCCATTCTTGATTGTGCTGAAATGGCGGCTCAGGCTTCGTTATTTCGTAAAGAAAGCCGTTGGGGTTTATATCATTACCGGGTGGATTACCCAGAAATCAATAATGAAGACTGGTTTGTGCACGTACAATTGAAAAAAACCAACGGCCAAATCCATTGCTTTACCAAACCTGTGGATGATTATCTTATTGAGCTTAGCGAGCAGGAAAAATCGGCCTACCAAAAAATACGTATCAATTCAGCCCCAAGTATTCCTGACTCTACAATACTGGTTTAGGTATCAATACTTATGAGTAATCCCAATAACTTTAGCAGTTTGCCAGTCACAATTGATCCTGAAAAATGTATTGCTAACAAAGGTTGCAATATTTGTGTGGAAGTATGTCCGCTTGATGTACTGGCCATTGATCCAGAAACAGGTAAAGCCTATATGAAATTTGATGAATGTTGGTATTGTCTGCCCTGTGAAAAAGATTGTCCAACTGGCGCTGTGCATGTCGCTATTCCTTATTTGCTTCGTTAACATGACGGTAAAAGCTATGACAATAAAAACCCGATTAAGTGTGCTACTAGTTTTACTATTAAGCCAACCCGTGTTTGCTCAAGATATCCGGGTATCAATCGGCACTCAGGACACAACGATCAATTGTGCAGCCGGAGGTTTATTGATTCGTGAATTAAACCTATTGGAAAAATATTTACCCAAGACGGGCCCCTACCAAGACGCTCATTACGATATTCAATGGAGTAATTTTACCTCGGGCGCACCCTTAACCAATGAAATGGTAGCGGGGAAAATTGATATAGGTTCTATGGCTGATTTTCCTGCTGCGTTTAATGGTGATGCTTTTCAAAAGGCAGGTAAGCAAAGTTTGTTTATTAACGTGTTATCAGCCAGTATTGCTGGTAGTGGTAATGGTATTGTGGTGCCTAAGGCCTCAACGGTACAATCTTTAGCCGATTTAAAAGGTAAAACTATCTCAGTTCCTTTTGCTTCAACGGCTCATGGTATGTTGCTGCGTGCCCTTCAACAGCAAGGTTTAGACCCGGAAAATGATGTTAATCTGATTACTCAAGCGCCTGAGGTAGCCGGTTCAGCCTTACAAACCAACAAAATCGATGCACACGCAGACTTTGTACCCTTTGCTGAATTATTCCCTTACCGTGGCTTTGCCCGAAAAATATATGACGGTGCCCAAGCAAATGCGCCAACTTTGCATGGTACGGTGGTATCAGCTGAATATGCACGAAAGTATCCTGAAGTCGTGCAAGCTTTCTTACAAGCCGCACTCGAAGCCAATCAATTACTCAAGGCAGAACCCGAAAAGTACAGTGAATTGATTGCTAAATTAACCGGCGTTGATGCAGAGGTTGTGTATCTATTTCATGGCCCCTTAGGGATACAAACACGAGATTTCACTTGGAAGCCGGAATACAAACAAGCGGTAAAAACGTCTTTTGAAACTTTAAAATTATTAAAGCGCACCTCAACTGAGTTGGATGTTAAGCAATTTATTGATGAACGTTATCTTCAAGCCGCATTTAAAGCAGCAGGGTTAGATTACTCGGCAGAATTAAATAATTATGCTCCTACTGCCTTAATTGGGCTTCCAATTTAAGCCGGGACAAAATCAAGCACCCGTTGCTCAGTCCTGTATCATGAGTTAATGACAAAAAAAACAAAACAACACAACACTAGAAATCCGAGCAACGAGCCGTCTGATTATCACCGACCTGGCAGGTTG